>JAULYU010000101.1:0-3113 GCA_032117735.1 Microbacteriaceae bacterium | reverse complement strand
AGAACACTGTGACGGTTCCCACTCAGAAACACGGCAACACCAGCCTCGCGATCGCCGAGGCACTTCGCCACGCCATCCTCGGGGGCGACTACCGGCCGGGCGAGCGCATCATCCAAGAGCAGTTGTCCGCCAAATACGGTGGCAGCCGAATCCCCGTGCGCGAGGCGCTTCGCACCCTGGAATCGGAGGGCTTGGTTCGACTGGTGGCGAACACCGGGGCGTGGGTCGCGAGCCTCACTGCGAGCGAGTGTTCCGAGGTGTACCAGACCCGCGAACGACTCGAGCCGCTGCTCCTTCGATTCAACGCTCCGGAAATCACCCACGACTACATTCTCGAACTCGACGAACTCGCCCAACAGATGGAAAACGCGCGGGACGTGGAAGAATTTCTGCAACTTGATCGCCAATTTCACCTCGGGATGTATCAACGAGTCCCCACATACCTGCTGGGAGAACTCGGCACACGCTTGTGGAACACAACACAGCCCTACCGCCGGGCCTACACGATGCTGGTCGACACCAAAAATCTCGGTATCGTACATAGCGAGCACCACATGCTGGTTACCGCCCTCCGGGACGGTGACCTTGACCTCGCGGAACAGGTGGTTGCGTTGCACATCCGGCGCACCCGACTTCACCTCGAGCGCCACCCCGAAGTTTTTACCATTCAGGCCGACCACACTAACTAGGAGAACATCGCATGGCGATTGCAGTCGTTAACCCCACCACGGGCGAAACCGTCGAAGAATTTACCCCGCACTCGGCGGAGGAAATCGAAACCCGGTTGCAGAAGGCCCAAGCGGCTCACGAGACGATTCGTGATCTGACCTACGCAGAGCGGGGCGTCTGGATGAAGAAAGCCGCGGACATTCTCGAAGCCGAGGTCGATGAACTGTCGACAATGATGACCATCGAGATGGGCAAGCCGATTGCCCAGTCCGTCGCCGAGGTTCTCAAGTGCGCGAAGAACATGCGTTTTTATGCGGACAACGCGGAAGGCTTTCTGGCCGATGAGCCCGTCGACGACCCGAGCAAGGTCGGCGCTTCGCAAGCGTATGTTCACTATCAGCCGCTCGGCGTGATTCTCGCGGTGATGCCGTGGAACTATCCGATGTGGCAGGTGATTCGCTTCGCCGCCCCCGCGTTGATGGCGGGTAACACCGGCGTGCTCAAGCACGCGTCGAACGTCCCCCGTTCCGCCCTGTACCTCGACACGCTGTTCACGCGCGCGGGATTCCCCGAAGGCTCGTTCATCACCATCCTTACCGGAGCGGCTGCGGTTGCCGGCGTGATTGATGACCGTCGAATCAAGGCTGTCACCCTCACCGGCTCGGAGCCCGCTGGTCGCTCGGTTGCGGCTCGGGCCGGCCAGAACATCAAGAAATCGGTCATGGAGTTGGGCGGCTCGGATGCGTTCATCGTCATGCCGTCCGCCGACCTCGACCGCGCCAGCACCGTCGGCGTCACCGCGCGCACCAGCAACAACGGTCAGTCGTGTATCGCCGGTAAGCGGTTCATTGTCCACACCGATGTGTACGACGAGTTCGTCGCGATGTTCGCCGAGAAGATGGCGGCTCTCGTGGTCGGAGACCCGCTCGACGAGGCAACGCAGATCGGGCCGCTCGCGACCGAAGGCGGGCGCGATGAGCTTGCGGAACTCGTCGACGACGCGGTGAGCAAAGGCGCGCGCGTTCTCGCCGGTGGCGGAGCCCCCGACGGCCCCGGTTGGTTCTACTCCCCCACCGTGTTGGACAACCTGACGCCCGACATGCGGCTCGTCATGGAAGAAGCGTTCGGACCCGTGGCGACCGTCTATCGCGTGTCGTCACGCGAAGAGGCCATCACGATCGCCAACCAGACCACGTTCGGTCTTTCATCAGCACTGTGGACGACGGACAAGTCGGATGAAGACTATTTCATCCACAACATCGATGCGGGTGCTGTTTTTGTCAACGGCATGACTATTTCGTACCCGGAACTGCCGTTCGGTGGCATCAAGGATTCGGGATTCGGTCGCGAGTTGGCGGCTCCCGGTATCCGTGAGTTCTGCAACTTCAAGACGGTCTGGAAGGGTTAAGCGCGCGGTCGTCGGTCGACGCGTGACTCCGCGGCGACCGATATTCGGCGCGCCGGACTGACTAGCGGGTGAGGACGTTTGCGCTGACGGTTCGGTCAATCGTGAACTGGCCAAGAACGCGGGTTCCGACATAGATGACCGCGGTTTGTCCCGTTGCGACGCCGTTCAGCGGGACGTCGGGGGTTACCACGATCTCGTCGCCGCGTCGGACAGCGACGGCCGGGACGGGGTCGGCGTGGGCCCGGATCTGGACCTCACAGGCAAATTCGCTGAAACCCTCGGACGTTTCCGGCGCGATTCCTGACGTGACCGGGTCATTGCCCGCCCACGAAAATCGGGTCCCCGCAATCTCGGCGATGTCGAGGTCTTCTTTCATCCCGACGACGACCTCGTTGGTCGCGGTCTTGACAGCGAGCACGAACCGGGGTCGCCCGTCGGCGGACGGAACTCCGATGCCGAGCCCCTTGCGCTGTCCGACCGTGAACGACTGGGCGCCGTCGTGGTGACCGAGGATTGCACCGTCCGTGTCGACGATGTCGCCGGGGGTCATCGGAATGCGCTCGGCGAGCCAATCGCGCGTGTCCCCCTCGGGGATGAAACAGATGTCGTGGCTGTCGGGTTTGTTGGCAACGGAAAGCCCGCGGCGCTCGGCCTCTTCGCGCACGAGGGTCTTGCTCGGGGTGTCCCCGAGCGGAAACATCGAGTGGCGCAACTGTTCGGTGGTGAGAACACCCAGCACATAGGACTGGTCTTTCGCCCAGGCGCTCGCGCGGTGGAGTTCGGGGGTGCCGTCCGCGGCGGTCGTCACATTCGCGTAGTGTCCCGTCACCACGGCGTCGAACCCCAGGTCGATCGCCTTGTCGAGTAGAGCCGCGAACTTGATGCGTTCGTTACAGCGCATGCACGGGTTCGGGGTGCGACCGGCAGCGTATTCGGCGACGAAGTCGTCCACCACGGCCTCGGTGAACTGCTCGGAAAAGTCCCAGACGTAAAACGGGATGCCGAGTAACCCGGCCGCGCGACGAGCATCCAACGA
>JAULYU010000100.1:0-1802 GCA_032117735.1 Microbacteriaceae bacterium | reverse complement strand
CAACATTCAAACCGATCCAGGACGAATCGACGTTGGACGCGGAAAACGCCACCTCGTTGATGATGACGGCGGGGAAACAGACGCCGACGGGCAGGTTTCCGTCGGGATCAAGCTGTTCGACCAACTGTCGGCACACCCGCGCGACGTCGTCGGGTTTTGCGCCGTCGGGCGTTCCGAGCTTCACCTTTTCGCCCACAAGTTCACCACTGTCGACATCGACAATCGCGGCCTTCATGCCAGTGCCACCGATGTCGATGCCAATAGTGTGTGTCATTGTTGTCTCCGTGAGCTAAAAGTGCCCACACGGGCTTTTACATACTATCGAGAGGCACATCATGGCGTGGTGGTACAACCATCGGACAGGCGAGGTCGAAGAGGGGCCTCAATCGCTGGGCAGTGATCGCGATGGCCCGTTTGAGACGCGCGCCGATGCCGAGCGCGCTCCAGAGATTGCCGCCGAGCGCGCCAAAGCGTGGCGCGAAGAAGAGGACGGCGAGGAGTCGCCCGACTAACTAGTCGGTGAAGGAATGCTCGTCGTCCGGGAACGTTCGCGTCACGACATCGGCCGCCCACGCCGCCACCGCGACCGACAGGGTGTCCCGAAGTTGAGCGTATTCCTTGACGAATTTGGGGATTCGACCCGAACCAAGGCCGGCGAGGTCGGTCCACACGAGAATCTGCCCATCCACGCCGTTTCCCGCCCCAATTCCAATCACCGGAATCGTGAGTTCCGCGGCGATTCGCGAGGCCACGTCGCGGGGAACCATTTCCACCACCACAGCGAAGGCTCCTGCTCGTTCGACCGCGCGGGCGTCCTCTAACAAAGCGTCGGCATCGTCGCCACGTCCCTGAACGACGTGACCGCCAAGCCCGTGTTCACTCTGTGGTGTGAAACCGATGTGCGCCATGACGGGCACTCCCGCCCCCACAATTCGCGTGATGTGCTGTTCGACACGCACTCCGCCTTCTAGTTTGACCGCGTGTGCTCCGGCTTCCTTCATAAATCTGATTGCGGTATCGAGAGCCTGGTCGGGATTGTTTTCGTATGACCCGAAAGGCAGATCAGCGACGACCAAAGCCCGGCGTGCGCCGCGGACGACGCCACGGACCAGCGGCAGGAGTTCGTCGACAGTCACGCTGACGGTCGAATCGTAACCAAAAACCACGTTGGCGGCGCTGTCGCCGACCAACAAGAAATCAATTCCCGCGTCATCGAAAATCTGCGCGGTGAGAAAGTCGTACGACGTGAGCCCCGTGATGGGGTGTCCGTTAATCTTCGCTTGACCAAAATGTCGTGTGCGAACTCGTTTCGTCGCGTCTGCGGACATTCTTTTAGCCTAAGCCCGGGGTGAGGCGCATCGTGATGGGCAAGCGTCGCTCCCGACCAAAGGCCATCCGACTGATTCGCGGCCCAATCGCACCCTGCCGACGCTTCCACTCGGCGCCGGTAATCAAACCAGCGACGCGTTCCACCGTCGCGCGGTCGAAACCGTGGGAAATCACCGAGTCGATGGAGTCCCGTCTACTGATGAGGTGCTCGAGTATCGCGTCGAGCACGTCGTAGGGAGGCAGCGAATCCTGGTCGGTCTGGTCGGGGCGCAGTTCCGCACTGGGCGGTTTCGAAATCGAATTCTCGGGAATCGGGGGTGTTTCGCCGCGCTCGGTGGCCACCGAATTCCGCCACCGTGCCAAATCCCACACCAACGTCTTGAAAACGTCCTTGAGAGGGGCGTAGCCGCCCACAGAGTCACCATAAATGGTCGAGTATCCGACGGCAACTTCAGACTTGTTTCCCGTCGACA
>JAULYU010000099.1:0-3307 GCA_032117735.1 Microbacteriaceae bacterium | reverse complement strand
TCGCCTCTACTGACTAGACTATGTCTTTGTGTCTGAACCCGTAATTCGTGCTGTCAATATCGTCAAAAAATACGACGATTTTGTTGCGGTCAACGGTATCTCGTTCGAGGTCGCGCGCGGCGAATCATTCGGACTGCTGGGACCGAACGGTGCGGGCAAGTCGACGACCATGAAGATGATCGCGGCGGTGTCGACTCGGACCTCCGGCGACCTCACCGTTCTCGGTCTCGACCCGAACACCGACGGGCCCGCTATTCGGTCGCAGCTCGGCGTGGTCCCGCAGGAAGACAACCTCGATCAAGAACTCCGAGTTCGCGAGAACCTCATCACGTATGGACGATTCTTTGGGATGTCACACGCCGAGGTCGGAAAACGCGCCGATGAGCTTCTCGAGTTCGCACAACTGTCGGACCGAGCCAAGGCGAAAGTGGAACCGCTGTCGGGGGGCATGAAGCGTCGGTTGACCATCGCGCGGTCGTTGATGAACGACCCGCAGATGTTGCTGCTCGATGAGCCGACCACGGGACTCGACCCGCAGGCTCGGCACATCTTGTGGGATCGCCTGTTCCGCCTCAAGGAAAACGGCACGACGCTGGTGTTGACGACCCATTACATGGACGAAGCCGAGCAGTTGAGCGACCGCATCATCGTCGTCGACAAGGGTGAAATCATGGCCGAGGGTTCGCCGGCGTACCTCATCCGCACCTATTCCACCCGCGAGGTGCTCGAGGTTCGCTATGGCTCGGACAAAAACGCCGCGATTGCGAAAAAGATTGCCGATGTGGGCGAACGTCAGGAAATCCTGCCCGATCGCATTCTCATTTACAGCGCCGACGGCGAGCGCGACCTGGCGGAGATCACCGCTCGCGGCCACCACCCGACAACCAGCCTTGTTCGACGATCCTCTCTTGAAGACGTGTTTTTGCGCCTCACCGGTCGAAGCCTGATCGAATGACCTCGCCGGCCGAAATTACGGCGAAGGCCGCCAAGCCGCGCCGCTGGGGATGGTGGTACATCACCGAGTTGCGCCTTCGCGAAATGAAGGGGTACCTCAGTTACGTCATCACGTCGAGTTTCGGCAATCCCATCATTTATCTGCTCGCGCTGGGTGTGGGGCTCGCAAATCTCGTCCCCCAGGGAATCGACGGCGTTCCGTTCCTCGTGTTTGTCGCGCCCGCCATGTTGATGTCGACGATTCTGTCGGTCGGGGCCGAAGAGGGAATGTACCCCGTCCTCAGCGGGTTCAAGTGGCACAAAGTGTTCTTCGCGATTCACGCGACACCCATCACGCCGGGGCAAATCGTGGCGGGATTTTTCGTTCATTTGGGGATTCGATTCGCTTTCACCGCGGGAATCTTCTACCTCGCAATCCTGGCGTTCGGTGCGGTTCCCCTCGATACCGGTTGGCTGATGATTCCGATCGCGATTCTGGGCGCATTTGCGATCATGACTCCGCTCGCAGCCTATGCCGCTCAACTCGAAGACGACCGCGGGCAGTTTGCCCTCATTCAGCGCATGGTCGTCATGCCGATGTTCCTCTTTTCCGGCACCTTTTTCCCGATTTCCGAAATTCCCGACTGGCTGGAGTGGGTGGCATGGATTTCACCGCTGTGGCACGCGTCCCAACTGGGGAGGGTCGTCAGTTACGGGACGATCGAACCGCTCTGGTTGACGGTTCTGCACGTCGTCGTTCTCGTCGTGTTCGCCGCGGTCGGGGCACTTCTCACCCGCCGCGCCTTCATTAAGAGGTTGACCCGATGAGCACCGAGTCGAAAGTGAGTGCGGCGGTTGCTCCGCGCCGCCGATTCGGCGGAATGTCCGCGGGAAACTCTCGAGCCGTGATCGAACGCGGGCTGCGCGCGACGATGTCCAACAACTACCTCATCATCCTCAGCGGATTCTTTGAGCCGGTTTTCTATCTGTTGTCTCTGGGGGTCGGACTCGGCGGGATCATCGGGGGCATCGAACTGAACGGCGAGATGATTCCTTACGGTGCCTATATTGCTCCCGCACTGCTTGCCGTTTCGGCGATGAACGGCGCAATCTACGATTCGACCTGGAACGTCTTTTTCAAACTCAACTTCGGCAAGTTGTATCAGACGATGCTCTTGACGTCGTTGGGCCCGGTGGACGTCGCCATCGGCGAAATCACGCTCGCTCTGCTGCGCGGCGGGGTCTACGCGGTCGGTTTCCTCATCGTGATGCAGGTGATGGGACTCGTACTTTCGCCCCTGGCTCTCCTCGCAATTCCCGCGGTGATTCTCATCGCGGCGGGTTTCGCCTCGATCGGTATGGCGTTTACGTCCTACATGAAGACCTTCCAACAGATGGACTGGCTGCCCATGGTGATGTTGCCGATGTTCCTGTTTTCGGCAACGTTTTTCCCGATTTCGGTGTACCCCGAGGGCATCCAGGTCATGATTCAGTGTTTCCCGCTGTGGCACGGTGTCGAGTTGATTCGAATGCTCACGACGGGCGAAGTCACCGCGATGATCGGGGTGCACATCGGGTACTACGTGGTGATGCTGGGAGTCGGCGTCGTCGTCGTATCGCGTCGACTGCGCGCACTATTTCTTCGCTGATCCGCCCAAACGTCGCGTGGCCGCCGACACGATTCGCCGGAGGGTCAATTGTTGGGGTTTCTTGACCAGCACGGACAGAAGGTAGTCGAGGTCATCGCTATCGGTGTTCTCAACGAGGTAGCCCAGACCGAGCCGTTCCAGACTCGCGCGAGCAACGTCGTGGTTCTCAATTCGGTCAATTGGAGGCCTTTCATCTTGCCGATGCACACGAGGCGCCCAGGCCGGATCAATCTGTAGTGTGGGGAGCGCCGGCATCTTCGCCCGGAGGAATTCCCACAGTGTCACCGGCTCTCCCAGGGCGAGGAGGTCGGAATAGGTCAGCGACACGAACGGTTTCTGTGACGCAGAGACGACACGGAGAAAGTCGCGAATCTGAGTCGAATAGGCGCGGGCGCGGTCAAGGAAAAATTCCTCGTCGTAGTTGACGGCGAACTGGGTTGTCCCCGCGTTTACCCAGGTCTGTGAGTGTTCGACCATCGCCCGTGACACCCACGCCGAGAAGGGGTTGCGCCGAAGGACGACCACCCCGGCCGCGTTGTCGATGAGAATGCGGCGAGCGCGGTCATCGCGCAGTTGTTGACCGAGCACCTTGACCACGAACAGCGTGACACCATCGATGTGTTCGCGGAATGCGAGCGTGGCGAGTGGATCGGCGATGGCGGCGTCTGCTAAAGCGCCGTGGGATCCATACGGCGCAAGGCCTTCCTCGACGAAGTCCGCCATTT
>JAULYU010000098.1:0-5936 GCA_032117735.1 Microbacteriaceae bacterium | reverse complement strand
GCCTCAAAGAACGCTACGAGGCGCACCACCGCGTTGTCATTTCGGACAGTGCGCTGATCGCGGCCGCGACCATGTCGAACAGGTACATCACCTCCCGGCAGTTGCCCGACAAGGCAATCGACCTGATAGACGAGGCCGCGAGCCGGCTCAAAATGGAGATTGAATCGTCGCCCGTCGAAATCGATGAACTGCGCCGACTGGTTGACCGGCTCACCATCGAAGAACTCGCACTCAAAAAAGAAAAAGACGAGGCGTCCAAAGATCGCCTGGTCAAACTTCGCGGGGAACTGGACGACAAGCGTTCGGCGCTCGCGGAACTGCAGAAGCGTTGGGACGCCGAAAAGGCGTCGTTGCAGGGGGTCGGCGACCTCATGACGAAACTCAACGAGGCGCGCATCGACCTCGACCTCGCGATGCGCGAGGGGAACTACGAAAAGGCGTCAAAACTGAATTACGAGGTCATCCCCGGAATCGAGGCGACCATCGCCGCGGCCGAATCGGGCGAGCAGATCGGCGATCGCATGGTTAACGATCGCGTCACCGAGGACGACATCGCTGCCGTTGTGGCGGCGTGGACGGGCATTCCGGTCGACCGTTTGACACAGGGCGAGACAGAAAAGCTGTTGGGCCTGGAAAAGCAACTCGCCAAGCGGCTCGTCGGTCAAGAGGACGCGGTTCGTGCGGTGTCTGACGCGGTTCGCCGCAGTCGCGCGGGGATCTCGGATCCGAATCGCCCGACGGGGTCATTCCTGTTCCTCGGACCGACCGGTGTGGGCAAGACCGAACTCGCCAAAGCGCTGGGTGATTACCTGTTCGACGACGAGAAGGCCCTCATTCGCATCGACATGAGCGAATACGGCGAAAAGTTCTCGGTCTCGCGCCTTATCGGCGCTCCTCCCGGTTATGTCGGTTACGAACAGGGCGGTCAACTGACCGAAGCCGTGCGTCGCCGTCCGTATTCCGTCGTCCTCTTGGACGAGGTCGAAAAGGCGCACCCCGAAGTGTTTGACCTGCTGTTGCAGGTGTTCGACGACGGGCGTCTCACGGACGGTCAGGGGCGTACGGTCGATTTCCGCAACACCATTTTTATCCTCACGTCAAACCTGGGGTCGAACTACCTGGTCGATCCCGACCTGTCGTGGGAGGACAAGAAAATCGCGGTCAACGAGGCGGTTCGCCACGCCTTCAAACCCGAATTCGTCAATCGACTGGACGACATCGTGGTGTTTGCGCCGTTGACAAACGACGACCTCGAACGAATCGTCGACATCACGGTCGATCGACTCGCGACCAGGCTTCACGATCGCCGCCTTACCCTCGGGGTCACGCCCGGCGCACGCCTGTGGTTGTCCGAACGCGGGTACGACCCGATTTACGGAGCCCGGCCACTACGCCGACTCATGCAACACGAAATAGATGACCGTTTGGCCACCGCCCTCATCGCCGGGAACATTTCCGACGGGGATACGGTTGTGGTGGATGTGGCACCCGACGGAGACGGACTCACTGTCTCTCGAAACTCCCAGTAGAAAACAGGAACGATGAACAAGCGCGCAGAAACCGACTATCCGATTCACGACATTTTGGCGACGCGCTGGAGCCCGCGTTCTTACGACCCGACCGCGGTGTTGACCCCAGCGGACCTCGGTGCGTCGTTCGAAGCCGCGCGCTGGGCGCCATCCTCCAACAACCTTCAGCCGTGGCAGTTCATTGTGGGATACCGCGGCGACGATATCTTCACGAAGATTTCGGAAACCCTCAGCGGCTTCAATGCGGGGTGGGCGCCGGACGCCGGAGCGCTCGTCGTCGCCACTACCAAGACGGTGACCGCGTCGGGGCGGGACAATGTGTACGCGCGCTACGACCTCGGACAGGCGGTCGCCCACTTCACGATTCAAGCGAACGCGGACGGCCACTTCACCCACCAGATGGGTGGGTTCGACATCGAGGCGCTCACAATGGCGCTCGACGTGAAGGAACCGATGGAAATCGTCTCGCTCATCGCGGTGGGGTCACTGGGTGACCCCAACCGACTGCCGGAAGACCGCCGCGACGCCGAGACCGGGCCGCGCGAACGCAAGCCACTGTCGGACGTCGTTCGCGGGGTCTAGCAACCCGCGAGGCGCTGCGATGCGGGTCAGCCGAGCAGAGCGCGGTCCAGTAGGCCGAACAGCGCCGACTTCATGTCGCCACGATTGGTGACGGGGAAAGGCCACGCGAGGGACACCTCGCGGGTCTCCCCGTTCTTTTCGACGGAAAAAACGCCGTGGTCCTCGGTGATGTCAATCAGGAGGACTGTTGATTCCACCTCGGCACCAGCCAGTTTTTCGACCATGAACCGCATGTTGTCCACCATGGACGAATCGTTCATGTAATCACAGACGCCGCGTACGTCGTCGGGGTTCAGTGCCATGGTCTCGAGTCCTTTCGTGGAGCGTTGCGATTCTCGTCTGCCGTCTTCCGGTCACCAGAACATCGGACGGTCGGCGTCTTCGGCGTCCCCGCCGATTTCGACGACAACGGGGACGTGATCGCTGGGCTGTTCGCCCTTTCGTTGGTCGCGGTCGATGTAGGCGTCGGACACCGCGGATGCGAAACCGGGTGACCCGAGGATGAAATCGATTCGCAGACCTTCGTCACGGGGAAAGGCGAGGTTTTTGTAATCCCAATAGGTGAAACCCGTCGGAACCGTCGGGCGGACACAGTCCGTCAACCCCATCGCCTCGAACTTCGCGAACGATTCCCGTTCGACCGGCGAGATGTGGGTGGACAGCCCCGGCACCATTTTCGGGTCTCCGCAGTCCTCATCGAACGGTGCGATGTTGAAATCCCCCATCAACGCGAGCTGGTCGAACGCTCTCATTTCGGCCGCGGTCGACGTGCGGAGGGCTTCCAACCAGCGCAATTTGTAGTCGAAATGAGGATCGTCGAGCGAACGACCGTTCGGAACGTACAGGCTCCACAGCCGGACACCGTCAACCGTCACTCCCAGTGCCCGCGCCTCGAGCGGCGGGTCGTCACCCTCGTGGTCTTTGGCGAAGCCGGGCATGCCGTCGAAACCGACAGTGATGTCGTCCATCGGGAGCCTGGAGACAAAAGCGACACCGTTCCACTGGCTCACACCGTGACAGGCGATGTCGTACCCGGCGGCCTCGAGCGCGGCTCGCGGAAACTGGTCGTCTCGACACTTGGTTTCCTGCAAGGCGAGCACATCGACGTCACTCGCGCCCAACCAGTCGACGACGCGGTCGACTCGAGTTCGAATCGAGTTGATGTTCCACGTTGCAATGCGCACGAGAGCGAGTTTAGGCGTTCGGTAGGCTGGGGGAATGACCGACGACCGATCCCGACTCGCGTCTCTCATCAAAGACAACGCGGTGTTTTTCGGCGATTTCACCCTGACGAGCGGGGCGAAGGCCTCGTATTACATCGACCTGCGCAAGGTCAGTCTCGACCATCGGGTTGCGCCGTTGATCGGCGATGTCATGGTCGACCTGATTGCGGACATTCCCGACATCGCGGCGGTCGGCGGATTGACGATGGGGGCGGATCCGATCGCGTCGGCCGTTCTTCACCGCGGGGTGCTCCGGGGCATGACGTACGACGCGTTCGTCGTCCGCAAGGAACCGAAAGACCACGGTCGCGGCAAACAAGTCGAGGGCCCGGACCTCGACGGCAAACGTGTCATTGTCCTTGAGGACACGTCGACAACGGGTGGTTCGCCACTCGCCGCCGCAGCCGCACTGGAGAAGGTGGGCGCAACGGTCGTCGCGGTCGCGGTCGTCGTCGATCGCAACACAGGGGCCAAGGAGATAATCGAGGCTGCGGGTTACGAATATCGTGCCGCCATTTCGCTCAGCGATTTAGGGTTGGATTCATGACCGAGAACGACAACGACAACGACAACGACAAGCGCGGCGATGTCGACTGGCTTCGGGACGCGTTCGATCGCGCTATTCGCGGCGACAATGGCACGGCCCCGGACACCACCCGCCCCGCAATCGACCCGTTCGCGGGACTGACTCCGTCCGGCGAAACCGCGCCGAGTGAGCCGAACCCACCCGCCCCGTCCGCGCCGACACCCGACCTGCCCCGCCGCCACGACCTCGACCTCGATTTCGAAACCGACAACATGCCACCGGTCACCGCGTTCGAACCGGTCGTGCCACTCGATCGCCCGTTGCCGTCGGTCGCGACGGACTACCCGCCGACCGAAGCGCTGGACGCGCTCGACCTTCCCCCCGCCGACGTTTCGGAATCGGTGACGCCCCCCGCTGCGCCGCCCCCCGCACCTCCGGCAACTGCCACAACAGCGGACTCGAGCACCAACGAGACCACCGGGCTGGACCGGCTCGACCAATTATTCGCTTCGACCGACACGTCAGCTGCCACGATTCCCCTCGTTAGCCCGCGTGTTCCCGAGTCTTCGCGCAGTGCGGGGGCCAGCCGAACCGACACACCACCAAAGGAATCCAGCCCGGCGGATCAGGTGAAGTTCCGGCAGCGGCTGACGCTGACCGTCGGCGGAATTCTCGTCGCCATCGTGGCGATGGGTGCATGGGTGGCGGGCGGAATCGCGGGAACCCCCGCGGTCGCTCCCGTTCCGACAGAGACAGCGGCGCCGGGTCCACCCACCGCAATGCAGCCCCCCGGCGAGTACCCGTTCGGGCAACTGTTCGGCGGTGAATGCCTCAATCCGTTCGTCGACCCGTGGGCCGAGACCTTCACCGTCGTCGATTGCGCGACTCCGCACGCGGCACAACTCGTTTACGCCGGCGACCTCGCGGTCGACGGAACCTACCCGTCCTACCCCGGCGATTCTCGAATCGGCAAAGCGGCGCTCGCGGGATGTTCGCGGGAGGGCGTCCTCGACCTGTCCGCCGCCAAAAAAATCACTGATTTGCAGATTTCGACGTCGTATCCGGCCTCATCGCTGGCCTGGGATTCCGGCGACACGCGCTATTTCTGTTTTGCGTCGCGAACCGGAGGCGATCCGATTGAGACGTCGATTGCGGGATCCCTCATGACCCAGTCGGGTGAACCCACACCGGAAGCGACTCCGAGCGACTGACTCCGAGCCGACTCTCCATCACGGCGATGGCGTCGTCGGACTGGTCGAACAGGACGACGTGACGCCCGAGAACCGCGGCGGCTTCACCCGTCGTTCCGCTGCCCGCGAACGGATCGAGAACCCAGTCGTCGGGTCGGCTCGAAGCGGCGATGATGCGGCGAAGGACGCCGACGGGCTTCTGCGTCGCGTATCCCGTTTTTTCTTTGCCCGTGGGAGACACGATGGTGTGCCACCACACGTCGGTCGGTAGCTTGCCGCGTTCGACCTTTTCCGGTGTCACGAGTCCGGGTGCCATGTACGGCTCGCGGTCGACTTCGGTCGAGTCGAAAAAATACGTCGCGGGATTTTTGACGTAGACGAGAATCGTGTCGTGTTTGGTCGGCCAACGTTTGGTCGATCGTGCGCCGTAGTCATACGCCCAGATGATTTCGTTGAGAAAACTGTCGCGACCGAAGAGCGCATCGAGCGCGACCTTGGCGTAGTGCGCTTCGCGATAATCGAGGTGCAAATACAGGGTTCCGCTGTCGGCCAAGACACGATGAGCCTCGATGAGACGCGGTTCGAGGAACTCCCAGTAGTCCTCGAACGCGTCGTCGTATCCGTACAGGGCGCCCTTGACGGTGTCGTAGGTCGCGCCCCCGAATCCGGTTCGGGAACCGCCCTCGGCTCGAATCGTTTTCATCGTTTGGCGTTCCTGACGGCGACCGGTGTTGAACGGGGGGTCCAGATAGACGACCTGAAAAATCTCGTCCGGGAGCGCCCGCAAAAGTTCGAGGTTGTCGCCCTGGACGATGTGGGTCTCGGTCATTCCCCTAAGTTAACAGAGTGACGGAACAGGGACGGGATTCAGAGACACCCGAACTCA
>JAULYU010000097.1:0-6411 GCA_032117735.1 Microbacteriaceae bacterium | reverse complement strand
CCTTTCAGGGCAAAGAGCGCGGAATCGCCTTCGCCGTGTGGGGTTCGACAATCGGTGGAATGGTCGCCGTCGGGCCGCTTTTGGGCGGCTGGCTGACCACCGAGTTCTCGTGGAACTGGGCGTTCGGAATCAACATCCCGCTCGGGGTTCTGATCGCGGTCGGTGTGTTCCTGTTCGTGACGGAATCGAAAGACGCCGAACACGCCCGTCCGATCGACTGGGTTGGGGCCGCACTGTCGGTCGTTGCGAGCGGAAGCCTCGTGTTCGGGCTCATCGAAGGCCGCAACTTCGGTTGGTGGACGGTCAACACGCCGTTCATCGTCGGTGACTGGCAGTGGCCGTTCGAACTGTCCGTCGTCCCCGTGTCCTTTGCGGTGACCGTGGTCACGATTGTCGCGTACATCCTCCACGGGCGTAGTCGTCAACGCGCCGGCAAATCGACACTCATCGCATTCTCGCTCTTCGCCACCCCCAGTTTCCGCAACGGCAACATCGTCGCCCTCATCGTGAGCATGGGTGAATTCGGAATCATTTTGGCGCTTCCGCTGTGGCTGCAGTTCGTCCTCGGCTACTCGCCATTCGAAGCGGGCCTCATCATCGTCGCCCTCGCCGTCGGTTCGTTCCTCGCGAGCGGTGTGGCGGGCGCTCTCGGTTCGAGAGTCCCGCCGACCCAAATCATCCGAATCGGGCTCATCCTCGAAATGATCGGTGTCGCGGGAATCGGCTTCATGATTTCACCGGACACGTCGGGCTGGGCGATTGTTCCGTTCCTCACCGTGTACGGCATGGGTGTCGGATTCGCGACGGCACAGCTCACCGGGGTGGTGCTCAAGGACGTGCCCGTCGCGGCCAGTGGACAGGGATCGGGCACCTCGAGTACTTCACGCCAGATCGGGTCCGCCCTCGGGATTGCCGTCATCGGAACAATCCTGTTCTCGACGGCGCAGTTCAGCCTCCAGGCAGCCCTCGAGAAACGAAACGTCCCCGACGAGATTGCCGCGCCCATCGTTGCCGCGGTAGTCGACTCCGCCGGCGGTGCCATCAGCGGCTTGGAAGCGAACCCGGCAACCGCCGAATACGCGGTCGACGCGAAAGAAGCGCTCTCGGCCGGAACAACGAGTGCGGCATACCTCGCGGTCGGTTTCCTCGCGGTCGCTCTCGTGGCGAGTTTTTCGCTGGGCAACTCTGCGGAACGACGGTCGGCGGCGCGACGAAAGTCCTAGCGCAGTGCGCTGGCAGGCATCACGCCGACCGACACGTCGTTCGGAACGTTCGCGCTAGTTGCAGGTGCAACGATCGGCGGCCGCGACGCCCGCGAGCGCCTCATCGATGTGCTGTCCACAGCCGGACCAGGTTGCTTTACCGCAACTGTCGCACTTAACCTTCTGGCACATGGTGTCTCCTTAGTTGTTTCGAATCAGTGTTGTCGAATTCGCTCGTTCGATTGAATCTATCCCCGCACGCCACGTCAAATATCCGCCATCGAGGTTCGATGCAGAAATCCCGTGGGAACGAAGAATCTGGGTGGCGGTGTGTCCGCGCTGTCCGACTTTGCAGTGGACGATGACGTCGATCGCCGCAATCTCGTCGAGGCGGTCACGCAGTTCGTCGACGGGAATCAGCACGGCGCCCGGAATGGCGCCCGCACTGTGTTCGTCCGCGGTACGCACGTCCACGAGGACGGCGCCGCCGGCCTGTCGTTCGTCGAGTTCGTGCCACTGGACGGTCGGTGTTCGTCCCTCCACTACGTTGTCACCCACGTAGCCGGCTTGGTTGACGGCATCCTTCGCCGATCCGAACTGTGGCGCATAGGCGAGTTCGAGGTTCATGAGGTCGGAAACGGTCAGACCCCCGTAAATCGCCGTCGCGATAACATCGATGCGCTTGTCGGCACCGTCGAGCCCCACCGCTTGAGCGCCCAGGATTCGGCCCGTCTCGGGCGCGAACACAACTTTGAGCGTCAGCGTCTCGGCCCCCGGGTAGTACCCCGCGTGAGAGCCGGGGTGAAGGTGGATGACGCGGTGGTCTAAGCCGGCGCGACGAGCGGCCTTTTCGCTGAGCCCCGTAATGGCCGCCGCCATTCCGTATGCACCGACAATTCCCGTTGTAATCGAGGGGCGGGCGCTGACGTCTAGCCCCGCAACAACGTCCGCGACCAGTCGGCCGTGACGATTGGCGAGGTTGGCGAGCCACACCATCTGGTCGTCGCCAGTGAAGGCGGATTCCTTTTCCGCGGCGTCTCCGACGGCATAAATGTTCGGGTCACTCGTGCGCTGTTGCGAATCAACCCAGATTCCACCCGCCTCGCCGATGCGAAGACCGGCGTCCACCGCAAGCGAATGATCGGGAACAACCCCGACGGAGGAGACGACGACGTCCGCGGTGAGCCTCGTTCCATCGTCCAGTTGAACGGCGTATTCGGTGATCTCGATCGCCGTCGCGTTGACCAGGATTCGGATGCCGTTCCGCTCGAGGTTCGCGTGAAACTGCTCGATCATCTCGGGGTCGAACGGCGAGAGGATGGTCGGGCCCGACTGGACGATCGTGACCTTGTGTCCACGGTGACGCAGATTTTCGGCGACCTCGACGCCAATGAAGCCGGCCCCAAGGATGACAACGTGCTTGGGTGCTCCACTGACTGCGGCGACGATTCGGTCGGCGTCCGGCACGTTTCGCAGGGTGAGTGTGCGATCCCAGCCCGGAACGTCAAGTCGTCGGGGCGCCGCACCAGGAGACAGAATCAACGTGTCGTAGTGGTCGGTGCTTTCGTCGCCCGTCAGTTCGTTCCGAACCGTCACGGTTTTGGCGGCTCGATCAATCGCGGTGATGCGGCTGTTGACGCGAACATCGAGGTTGAACCGCGCGGCCAGACTCTCGGGAGTTTGGAGCAGCAGGCTCGACCGTTTACCGATGACGCCGCCGATGAAGTACGGAAGTCCACAGTTGGCGAACGACACGTCCGGTCCGGCCTCATAGACCGTGATCTCGGCCATTTCATCGAGTCGCCGAAGCCTGGTCGCCGCGGACATTCCGCCCGCAACGCCACCGACAATGATTGTTTTCATCGGCGCCCCTATGCCAGTGACATGAACGCTTTTTCCAGCGCCACGCGGCTGTCACTGTTGTCGGGTTCGCCGGCACAGTGCGCCATTCCGGTCGACACAATCGAAAAACCGGCTCGCGTCAGAGCGGTGCTCGCGGCCGAGAGCTGTTGCAGGATGTCGGTGCAATCGCGTCCTTCGTCAATCATCCGCACGATTCCTCCGATTTGGCCTTGGACACGGGCTAGCCGATCGCGCGCGGTTTTGAGTTCGTCGGGTTCGATTATCACTGTTCTCCTCGGGTTGCGTTTGACACGATTGTAGCATACCCTAGGGGGTATCGAAAGGAATCACTCCCATGAAAAAAATCGTCTCTCTTCTCGCAGCCCTCGTTACCGCGGTGACCGTCATGTTTGGCGTTACCGCGTGTGCACCGGAGAATGCTGACATGACTACCGTCGCCGCCGTCATCGACGTTCGCACCCCGGCCGAGTTTGCCGAGGGTCACCTGGAGGGCGCCATCAACATCGATTGGCAGGGGGCAACGTTTGCCGAAGAAATCGCGCAGTTCGATCCCGCGGGAACGTATGTCATCTACTGCCGATCGGGCAACCGTTCCGCCCAAGCGATTTCCGCGATGACCGAGATGGGTTTCACGAACCTCACGAACGCGGGAAGTGTCGCGGAGGCGGCCGGCGTGACCGGCCTCGCCATCGTTCAGTAGAACCCGTCGACCGACAGCAATAGCCGCGGCCGATAGCGGGCTGCGCCCTGCGGGCGTATCCTGTTGGCATGAGCACAACACGAGTTTCGGACGCCGAACGCACCATCAAAGGCGTGAGGCGAATCGCAATTTGGACCGTCATCGTCTCGCTCGTCATCACCGCGCTGATTGGGATTTACACCATTGTGTCGGGGGAATTCGGCGAGACTCAGGGCAAGGTCATGCTCACCACACTGGCCGTCGCCGGGTTCTCGATTCTCGCGCTCTGCCACCTCGCCGTGTTCGGTCGGGACGTCAAGATTTTCGGGTGGGTCGGAATTGGAACGAGCGGCGTGGCCCTGGTGCTCGCGGCCACCCTCATCTGGTGGAATTGGTCGGACTTCATGTATCAACCGAGCGACTTGTACCTCAACCTGACGAAGTCGTTTGCGGTGAGCGCACTCGTTGCGGTGTCTCTCGCTCACGCCAACCTGATGCTGTTGCTCCAGAATTCCCCTCTGCGCTGGATTCGCACGGCACTCAGCGTCGCGCTTGTGCTCATCACCATCGTTCCAACGCTTGTGATTCCGGTCATTCTGACCGAAGGGACGTTCCCCCCGATGTCGTTCCAAGACGTGTACTGGCGTTTCTTTGGGGTCATCCTCATCCTCGACGCGCTGGCGACGATCGCCCTTCCCGTCACCACCCTCATCGTTCGCAGCCAACGCAAAAACGACGTCTCCGTTGTCGTCCCGGCCGAGGCCTCACCGACAGCGTCGGTCACGGTGGCGCTATCCGGTGTGAACGCGGACTGGGTGAAGGCTCGGGCGACGGAAACCGGAACCACGGTCGACCAGGTAGTCACGGCACTCATCGCCGCCGCCCGAAAGAAGTAGGGTGCCCGAGTCGTCGCGTCGATCGGCGGTCGTCGTCGACGACGAACCACTCATTTGCAGCATCATCGCCGACATCCTCGAAGCGGAAAACTGGACGGTGACCCAGGCGCTGGACGCCCTCAGCGCGATCACCGCGGTCAAGTCCACCCGTGCAGAACTACTCATCGCCGACATCGACCTCGGAATTGGTCCCACGGGTATTGACGTCGTCCAGCGGGCGCGGGCAGACAACCCGCACATCGGCGTTGTGTTCATCACCAACCTCGCTGACCCTCGAATCACGGGCAAGGGGTGGTCCACGATTCCTGCGGATGCCGCCTACATTGTGAAAACCGCGATCAGTTCCACCAGCGCACTCCGCCGGGCGGTGACCGACGCGCTGGACGGTAAGGAATCGATTTCCCGACCGGAACCCACGGTCACAACCACCCAATCGCTGTCGAACACGCAGATCGGGGTTCTCAAACTGGTTTCCGAGGGGCTGTCCAACGAGGAAATCGCCGCCGCCCGCAACACCACCGTTCGCGCGGTGGAACGACTCGTGAACCGAATGATGACCGCCGCCGGAGTGCCCCCCGGCCCCACCGCCCGCGTCCAACTGGCTCGCCTGTATTGGGATCAGCTCAATGGTCGCTGATCACGATCGCCCCGAAAACCCCTTTCGGTGGAGCACCTACACCGCCATCCTGACGAGTTCGTGGCCGTGGCGACCCGTCACCATTGTCACGTACCTCGCGATCACGCTACTGCCAACCATTGCCTCCGAACTCGGGCGACTGGCGAAGCCTTCGCTTTTGGTCGCCGTGGGTGTCGCGGCCCTTTCCGTCTCGGTGCTCGGTCTTCTGCTGTTCGCCGCGAAAATCTTGCTACCCGCCCGGTTTCGCGGCTCGTTCCCGATTGTGTTGTCCGTGCTGTTCGCGGTGGGTGCGCTGCGCGGAACAATTGTCTCCGGCATCATGGGTTTCACTGATTTGGAAACCGAGTCACACCTCGCCTCTCGGCTCTTCTTGGCGACATTCAGTCTTCCCCCCGTGTTGGGACTCATCGCGGTGGTTGTCAGCCGCGTCACTCTGTCGCGCGAGAACGCGACGAACACCCAGATGGAGATTTCCGCGATCGAACAACGACGCGATCTCATCCTCGCGGACATTGCCGCCAGCGACAGCCAGCTTCTCGACCAAGTGGACAGGACGTTGCGGCCGGCCGTCGAGTCGCTGTCCGGGCAAATCACCAACCGCCCCGATGCCCGCGAATCAATCGCCACCGCACTTCAATCACTCGCCAGCGACGTGATTCGTCCGCTGAGCCACACTCTCGCGTCGAGCACCACCCCGACCCACACGGGGCGATTTCCACTCGCGCGCCACACCGTATCGGTCGGCGTTCCGACCTTCCGCGAACAGGTGAACCCCGCCTTTGTCGGCCTCGGTGTTTTTCTCGGGTCGGGAACGGTGCTGCTGGACATCCTCCCCCTCGCCAATGCCGCGGCGGCGGCGAGCGTCTCTGGTCTGGTCGTATTCACCGTGGCACGAATCCTTGTTGGGCTTGTCGGGGACAGGAAGTGGCCGCCACTCGTGGTGACCGCGACGAACGGGGTGGTGATGGCGCTCGCATGGACCCCCGCGCACCTGTTCAACCAATCCATCCTCTTCCCGGACGGTGTCGTTTTCGACGCGTGGGTTACCAGTTTCGTCGCCCTTCCCCTCTTGGGTTTGCTCTACCAACTCATCATCCTCGGGTCCTATTCGGGGCGTAATCAATTGGCGCGACT
>JAULYU010000096.1:0-4056 GCA_032117735.1 Microbacteriaceae bacterium | reverse complement strand
CAACAACCGCTGGGGGCTCGGTCGAACCGTCCTCGGCATTGCGCTCGCGATTGTTCCGTTTGCCACCGTTCCGTTCGAGTCCTTCGTCTCGAAACGCGGCTTGCTCGCCGGTGAGTGGCGCCGAACCGCGACCGCGGACCCGCGCGATGCTCACTGGTTTGATCGCTTGTTCCGGTGGTTCCTCAATCGCCCGGTGTTGCTGGGGGCAACATTGCTCGTCGTGATTGCGACAATTTTCGCCACACTGCTGTCACTCGGCCCACCCAGTGGCTGGTTCGGAAACGAGGGTTAGGCGACTCCGCCCACAATTGCGTATTCGCCCACGACACCCGATTCGCTCCGGGCCATCGCGACCACCACGGAACCATAGCCGCCCCGCCATTCGCTGTGGACGCGGGAGTGTTCGGACTCGGACACCGAGGTCTCGACCGAGAACCCCGTCGGCGTGACCTCGCCGGCGCAGGCGACACCGTTGACCGATACCGCGACCTGCGACGCGTTCGTGTTGACGTCGATGCGAATCGGGATGTGACCGTTCACCGCCTCGCCCGCGGAAACAGTGAGTTCGATTGATAGCTCAGCCTGGCCGACGGTTCCCCGGTCTACCCACGCATCACCCTCAAGTTCGGGGGTGCGCGGCGGCGGAACGCGACCAATCAGACGGCGATCAAAAGCCGAGGCCATCGCCAGCAGATTGGTGTCGTCATACCCGCGACCTGCGAACGTGAGCCCGACCGGCATCCCGATGTCGCTCATGTTTCCCATCGGCACCGTCACTGTCGGGATCCCCAAGTGGCGAATGACCACGTTGCCGTTGGCCACCCACGTGCCGTTTCGCCAACCGAGCCGGGCCGAGTCGGGATTGACGTCCATGTTGGCGGGTCCGACATCGGCAACGGCGGGGAACACGACCGCATCAAGATTGTTGGTGTCCATCCAATGTTCGAGGTCTAGCTCGCGGGCGCGTTCGAGCCCCCGAATGCCCTCGGCGATTCCGGGGATGTCTTCCAGATTCTGAATTCCGTCACGACGCGCGTCGGTGACATAACTGTCGAGCGTCACGTCGTCGGGGGAAAATCGCGACTGGTGAGTGTCGTATTGGTCATCGAGAGCTCCCGCCGGTTGCGGGAAAATCCGATCCCCGTCGACGTCCACCAGGGCGTTGAGGTGAGGGTCGTTGTTCGCGGCGAGAAACTCGTGCCACGACCACATACTCAGTTCGTGGAGTTCACGGTCGGCAAAATCGGGGGGCAACAGTCCCCGGGCCACCAGATTGTGTTGTGCCCCCGCCTTGTCCTCGTACCTCGTCACCGCCGGAAAGTCGGTCTCGATCACCTCGGCACCCAATTGCTCAAGCACTGCTCGGGCCAGGTGCCATCGTTCGACCACGGATTCGCGGGTGTCAATGGGGTCGGTCGTGTCCGCATCAGCGTTGATATACATGCGCGGAATCGCAATCCGTTTCCCATCAAGCGCGTTCCCGTCGCCCAGCGCTTGATAGGACGCGGGTCGAAGTTCCGACGACGCTGGCGTTTTCACCCACGGTTGTACGCGCCAAAAATCGCCTCGAACAACGGGATCGTCATCGACCACCACGTCGAGAATCGCCAGCAGGTCGTCCATCGTCCGAGCGTGCGGAACGACAACATCCATCGTCGGGACGAGCGGCCAGTTCCCTCGAGTCGAAATGACCCCGCGCGACGGCGTGTAGGCGCACAGGGCATTGTTCGATGCGGGGGCGCGGCCGGACGACCAGGTTTCTTCGCCGAGTCCGAAGGAGGCAAAACTCGCCGCTGTCGCAGTCCCCGACCCGTTCGACGAACCCGACCCGAACGCTGCGGTGAGAAAATCGGCGTTGTAGGGGCTTTCTGCCCTGCCGTAGAGCCCGCGTTGCATTCCACCGTTCGCCATCGGTGGCATGTTCGTCAACCCAATCAGAACGGCACCAGCCTTCCGAAGCTGGGCGATAGTGAACGCGTCGTCTGTTGCCACCAGATCGGCGAATGCGGGAGACCCCGCCGCCACCGTCAACCCTTTCGCCTGATACGAATTCTTGGCGGTGTAAGGAATGCCGTCGATCCTCCCCCGTGACGCGCCCCGCGAGCGCCGCTCGTCGGACGCCCGGGCCTCGGCGAACATCGCCGGGTTCAGCACCGGTACGGCATTAAGGAGGATTCCGTGCCGGTCGTAAAACCCAATTCGGCGAAGATACGAAGTGACGAGTTCGACACTCGTGACGCGGCCTGAATCCAGCGCAGCGGCAAGATCATCGATGCTCACATCAACTACGGGGAAATCGGATGTCATGGCGAGAGTCTGCCAGAAAGCGGGGCGATAGAGTCAGTTTCGTGACGACGCGCGAGGTTCCCGGCTGGATGTTCGCTGTCGTGGCGATGTCGGTGTTGCAGTTGGGTGCCGCTCTCACCACCAGCCTCTACCCCCTGGTCGGGGCCGCAGGAACCGGCTGGCTGCGACTCGTCGGTGGTGCGCTGATCTTTCTCGCGCTGGTGAGGCCGAACCTGCGGTCGTTTAGTGGTTCCGACCTGCGCCTGCTCATTCTCCTCGGGCTCGTCACCGCACTCATGACCATCGCGTTTCAGTTCGCGGTGTTTCGAATCGGGTTGAGCATGACTGTTCCGATTCAGTTCCTCGGTCCGCTCGCGGTCGGTGTCTTTCGGGCAAAGTCAGGTCGCCACGCTCTGTGGCCCTTACTGGCGCTGGCCGGTGTCGTCGCGATCACCCAACCGTGGACGGGAACGGTCGACCTGCTCGGAGTGGGATTCGCACTTCTCGCCGCTCTCGGTTGGGCGCTGTATATCGTGCTCACGCAAGCGGCGGGCGATCGGGTGTCGGGGCTGCGCGCACTGTCCATCACGATTCCGGTCGCCGCTATCGCCGCAACGTTCGTTGGGCTCCCCGAGGTGTGGGGCCACATCACCCCGCTCATCGCGATCCAGGCTCTCGGCCTCGCCGTCTTGATGCCCGTTATCCCGTTCATTTTGGAACTCGTCGCACTCAAGCGCATGACCGCCGCCGCGTTTGGCACACTGATGGCCGGCGAGCCGGCACTCGCCGCCCTGTGGGGATTCCTGCTCTTGGGCGAACGGCTCGATGTCCTCCAACTGCTGGGGCTCTCCGCCGTTATTGTCGCGGGAGTTGCCGCCGCGCGGACCGGTCGGCGAAGCCCGTCAATCCCCGGTTCCCTTCGCTCATCGAAACGTTCGGGTAAACCCGCCTCCGACTAAGGCAGACGGAACATCCCCAGTGCGTGAAGCGCGAGCGGGATACTCGCGATTAACAATGCATTACCCAAATCGTCACCCGACACTCGCAACACGATTCCGCCGCCGATTAGTGCAGCGGCGAGAATTGCAGCGGAAACCCGCCGGGTGCTGCCGTCGAGTCGTCGGACACGCTTTTCGAGTTCGGGCAGACGGACGGACACGAGCCCCTGGTCAAGACGTGTCAGGGCGGAGTCGATTCGGTTCGGCAATTGCACCAGCGTCGTGAGCACCGCGAGGACTTCGCGCCCGAGTGCATTGAGCGTCGACGCACCGCCACCCGTCAGCAGGGTCCGCGCGAACGGGTCGACCGCGTCCCACATGTTGAAGTCGCGATTCAAGGCGCTGGTTACCCCCGAAGTCAACGAGATCGACCGTGCCAGCATCAGAAAATCTTCCGGCAGTTGAAACGGCAGTGCACGCAGAAGTTCGCTGAACTGGGTTGCCAATTCACGGAAAACTTTCGGATCGGTCTGCGTGATTTCGGCGACGCCGACACCGCCAAAACGGTCGAAGACTGCGGTGATGGCTCGTTCGAGTTCGACCGCGTCAGCGCTCGGAAGCAGAACATCGAGTTGTTGCATCGCGACGACACAGGCGCGGGCGTCGCGGGCCACGAGGGCAAATATGAAGCGCTGTAGGCCTTCCCGCAGTTGGTCGTCGATTTCCCCCATCATCCCGAAATCGATGAATGTCAGTGTGAAGTCGTCAATTTTCGAAGACCTCGACGGGGTGACGAAGATGTTCCCCGGGTGCGGGTCGGCGTGGAAGAACC
>JAULYU010000095.1:0-1790 GCA_032117735.1 Microbacteriaceae bacterium | reverse complement strand
GTTGAAATCATTTCGATGTTGATTCCCGCGGTGAACAGCGCGGTGAACAGTTGGGCGGAAACGCCCGCGTTGGTTCGCATTCCACCGCCCACGACCGACAGCTTTCCGATGTTGTCGTCGTAAACAATGTCGTGAAAACCGACTTCACCCTGCGATCCGCGGAGCGCCGCAAGGACTTTCTCCCCGTCCGTTTTGGTCAGAGTAAATGAGATATCGGTCAGCCCGGTTTCCTGGGCCGAAACGTTTTGCACAATCATGTCGATGTTGGCTCCTGTCCCGGCGACGATAGTGAAGATTTCGGCGGCTTTTCCCGGGATGTCGGGAACCCCAACGACCGTGATTTTTGCTTCGGACACGTCACCGGCTACACCGGTGATGATGGGCTCTTCCATGCTGTTTCCCCTTTCCACAACAATGTGGGTTCCGTTCGCGTCCGCAAAACTGGATCGAACGTGAATTGTGACGCCGTGACGACGAGCGTACTCGACCGCGCGAATGTGGAGGACTTTTGCGCCTGCAGCGGCCAACTCCAACATTTCTTCGAACGTCACCCGGTCGATTGGGCGTGCCAGAGCAACGACGCGGGGATCGGCGGTGAACACGCCGTCGACGTCGGTATAGATTTCGCAGACATCGGCGTCGAGCGCGGCCGCAAGGGCAACCGCGGTCGTATCACTGCCGCCGCGCCCCAGGGTGGTGATGTCTTTGGAGTCCCGATTGAACCCCTGGAATCCGGCGACGATGGCAATCGCGCCGTCGTTGAGAGCCTCCCGAATTCGGTCGGGGGTCACGTCCACGATGCGCGCAGAACCGTGCTCGGCAGTGGTCATCATTCCCGCTTGGCTGCCCGTGTACGAACGCGCCTCGTGACCGAGGCTCTTAATGGCCATCGCCAGGAGCGCCATCGAGATTCGCTCGCCGGTCGTCAGAAGCATGTCGAGTTCCCGCGGGTCGGGATTTTCCGTGATCTGGTGGGCCAAATCGACCAATTCGTCAGTCGTATCACCCATCGCTGACACCGCAACGACCACGTCGTGACCGTCCTCCCGCGTCGCGACAATTCGGCGAGCGACGCGCATGATGCTTTCGGCATCTGCGACGGAGGAGCCGCCGAACTTCTGAACGATAAGAGACACGGATTTTCTCTCGGTTGGGGGACAAGTCTCGGTGGTCGCACCGTTGCCCACCGTTCCGCCCAATCTTAGTGAAATTTAGTTCTGGGTGATTCGAGTGCGCCCTTCGAGCGCCCGTCCCAGCGTGATTTCGTCGGCGTATTCGAGATCGCCTCCGACCGGCAATCCGCTCGCAAGGCGCGTCACGATAATCCCCAACGGCCCGATCAGTCGGGACAAGTACGTCGCTGTCGCTTCGCCCTCGACATTCGGGTCCATCGCCAAAATGATTTCCGTAATCGACGTGTCCCGCAATCGTTCGAGCAGGGGCGCGATGCGCAACTGGTCCGGCCCGATTCCATCAATGGGGCTGATTGCGCCGCCCAGCACGTGGTACAGACCCGCGAATTCTCGGGTGCGTTCAATCGCCACGACGTCTTTCGCCTCTTCGACCACACAAATCTGGTCCCGACGACGCCGCGGGTCCCGACAAATCGCACACTCGACGTCCTGTGAAATGTTTCCACAGACCGCGCAGAACCTCACGCTCGCGCGTACGGTGTGCAAGAGTTCGGCGAGGCGTGTCGGGTCAAATGACTCGGTTTGAATGATGTGGAACGCGATGCGTTGTGCCGATTTCGGACCGATCCCGGGAAGGCGCCCGAATTCGTCGATCAG
>JAULYU010000094.1:0-2827 GCA_032117735.1 Microbacteriaceae bacterium | reverse complement strand
CGTATGAAGCCACTCGCGATGTCCGCGTTGTGCCCCACCACATCGAGACCCCCGTCGCCCCCACGGAAGGCGTGATTCTCGCTGAGCCTCGTCCGCTGATCGTGCCAATCCTGCGCGCCGGACTGGGAATGCTGGACGGTTTGTTGAGGTTGCTACCTAGTGCCGAAACGGGTTTCTTGGGGATGGTGCGCGACGAGACGACTCTCCAACCCTCCGTCTACGCCGAGCGACTCCCCGCCGACCTGACCGACCGGCAGTGTTACGTGCTCGACCCGATGCTCGCGACGGGCGGCTCCCTCATCGCCGCGATCGAATTCCTGTTCGAGCGCGGCGCCACCGACGTAACCGCGGTGTGCTTGCTCGGGTCGCCCGAGGGGGTCGCCGCGGTGAAGACGGCGGTCGGTTCGCGTGACGTCACCCTCGTGCTCGGTGCACTCGACGAACGGCTCAACGAGCACGGTTACATCGTGCCCGGGCTGGGCGATGCGGGCGACCGTCTCTACGGCGTCGCGGGCTAAACGGTAAAATGTCGAGATGACCGACAACCCCGACAACCCCGCGCAGATTCGCGGTTTTGCGGTGTACGTCGGAGTGGACGAAGCGGGCGCTCGCGCGGCGGGAACCACTATCGCGGAGCTCGTCGACGCAGTTCGTAACGTTGTCACCGACGCGGTGCCGGGTGCCGAGTCGCACGCTGCCGTGGCGTATGCCCCCGCGACACAACGCGGCAAAAATCTCGATATCGTGCGGCTCGCCCTGCGCGAACCCCGTGCCGTCGCCGAATTACTCCCGCCCAAACCGCCGACGGTCGTGACGGGTGTCCTCATCGACCTGTCCCGCAAACGAGTGGTCATCAACGGCGAGACGCCGCCGCTCACCTATAAAGAGTTTGAACTGCTGCAATACCTTGTGCTTCGTGAGGGGGTGACGGTCGATCGGGCCGCCATCATCGACACGCTGTGGACGACCAGCGATGTGGACCGACCGAACACGCGAACCATCGATGTTCACGTGCGTCGACTGCGATCCAAAATCGAGCCGTTCGACAGTGTCGTTCGCACCGTGCGTGGCATTGGCTACCGTTTCGATCGTCACGCCGATGTCACCATCGAGTTCGGCACCGGCCGCTCCCCCGACATCTTCTAAGGACCCCATGACTATTTCCCTGGTGTGGCTGCGCGACGACCTCCGCCTCGCGGACAACCCCGCTCTCGTTGCGGCTCTGTCGTCGGGTGACCAAATCGCAATCCTGTATGTGCTCGACGACGAATCGGCCGAAGTTAGGCCCATCGGTGCGGCCTCGCGCTGGTGGTTGCACCACTCGCTCACTGAACTTCAGCACAGCATCACCAAACTGGGTGGAACACTGATTCTTCGGCGAGGAGCAGCCCGGGAAGTTGTGCCGGCCGTTGTTCGTGAGGTGGGGGCAGCGAGCGTCCATTGGAATCGGCGTTATGGAGCGGCCCGCGAAATCGACGTCGAACTGAAACAGTCACTTCCCAACGCACACAGTCACACCGGTTCGCTGCTGCACGATCCGTGGCGGGTCACGACGGGGGCGGGTACGCCGTTCAAGGTCTTCACGCCGTTCTGGAAGTCGATCCTCGCCGGGCCCGAGCCGCGGCAGCCGCTTCCCGCTCCGTCATCAATCGCGGGAGTGACCGCGCCATCCGACGAACTCGATTCGTGGGGGCTGCTTCCCACCCGGACGTGGGCGAGCGAGTTCACCACTGTGTGGACTCCCGGTGAAGCGGGCGCCCAGGCCCGCCTTGCACGATTCCTCGACAAGGGGTTGGCGTTGTATCACCGACGTGACGAGCCGGGGATTGAATCCACCAGTGGGCTGAGCCCGCACCTGCGTTTCGGCGAGATCAGTCCGTATCAGGTGTGGCACGCCGTCGAGAGTGTGGTGACTCCCGCCATCCGCGCGAACGCGAGCCGTTTCCTCAGCGAAATCGGGTGGCGCGAGTTTTCGTATCACCAACTGTTTTTCAACACCGATTTTCACACGCGAAACCTGCGAACCGAATTCGATGACTTCCCGTGGGAAAAACCCGACCCCGCGCTCCTTGGCGCATGGAAGAAGGGGACCACCGGAATTTCACTGGTTGACGCCGGTATGCGCGAACTGTGGCGCGTCGGCGTCATGCACAACCGCGTCCGAATGGTCGCCGCGAGTTTTCTCATCAAGAACCTCGGGATCGATTGGCGGATCGGCGAGGCGTGGTTTTGGAACACGCTCGTTGACGCCGACGAAGCGAGCAACCCGGCGTCGTGGCAGTGGGTGGCGGGCAGCGGGTATGACGCCGCACCGTACTTTCGCGTGTTCAACCCCGAACTGCAGGCCGCGAAGTTTGACCCGGACAGCGTCTATCGCTCACGCTGGATCGACGAGTACAACACCCCGCTCTACCCCGAGCCGATTATCAGCCTGTCGGACACTCGGGCTCGCGCGCTCGCCGATTACGCGACTATGCGGGGCGAGCGCCCACCGACGTAAGCCCCAACCGCGCGACTCGTGCGGCGTCGGTCGCTGCGGCCACGGAATCGAGGCCCCGCGCGAGGGCGGCGAGCAGACCGGCATTGAACGAATCGCCGGCTCCGGTTGGGTCGACCACATCGATTGGTTCGACCGCGACGTGCACGAGTTCCTCACCCGCGGCGCCCACGATGACGCCGTCGCGCCCGCACGTCGTGACGACGAGCGGGAACAGTGCGGTCAAGGCTCGCGTGGCCTCGTCGACGTCGTCGACCCCCGCGAGTAAACAGGCTTCGTCTTCGTTGGGGCGCAAAATGTGAGCGCCCGCGCACAACCGCAGGAATTCGG
>JAULYU010000093.1:0-2389 GCA_032117735.1 Microbacteriaceae bacterium | reverse complement strand
CGGCGAAGGTGTCCGATGCGAGGATGGACGCCCCACCGATGCCGTCACCGCCCGTGCGGGCGCCAAACAAAACAACGAGGTTCCCGACACCCTTCGCGTTCGCGAGGTGAAGGTCTTCGTGACGCAGTGCGCCGACCGCGAGAGCGTTGACGAGCGGGTTCGCTTGGTACACCGAGTCAAACCAGGTCTCGCCACCGATGTTGGGCAAACCCAGGCAGTTCCCGTAGAACGAAATTCCACCCACGACACCGTTGACGACACGGTTCGTGTCGGGGTGGTCGATCGCGCCGAAGCGCAGCGCATCCATGACCGCGACGGGACGAGCCCCCATCGAGATGATGTCGCGCACGATTCCGCCGATGCCGGTCGCGGCGCCCTGGAACGGCTCGATGTAGGACGGGTGGTTGTGGCTCTCGATCTTGAACGTGACCGCCCAGCCCTCGCCGATGTCGACGACACCCGCGTTTTCGCCCATGCCGACCATCAAATGTTTGGTCATTTCGGGCGACACCTTCTCGCCGAACTGGCGCAGGTGGACTTTTGACGACTTGTACGAGCAGTGTTCCGACCACATCACGGAATACATCGCCAGTTCCCCGCTGGTGGGGCGACGACCGAGGATGTCGCGAATCCGCTGGTATTCGTCGTCTTTGAGTCCCAGCAGTTGATACGGCTGGTCCTTTTCCGGGGTCGCCGCAGCGTTCTCGACGGTATCGGGGATCTGGTCGGTCACGGTGGCTCCTGGTTACGAAAGAACGGTCGCGGCGATAACCGACTGGAACATGGCAAGTCCGTCCGTTCCCGACGACATCGCGGCGGGGGTGTCCGGCCCAAAACCCGGTTCGACGGCGTGCTCCGGGTGCGGCATGAGCCCGACGACATTACCGCGGGCGTTGCGAAGCCCCGCGATGTCGTTCAACGAACCGTTCGGGTTGACCTCGAGGTAGCGGAACGTGACGAGCCCGTCTCCTTCGAGCTGTTTCAGGGTTTCGTCGTCGGCGATGAATCCGCCCTCGCCGTTTTTCAACGGAATGGTGATTTCGTGGCCCTGCGCGTAGCCGCTCGTCCAGACAGTGTCGATATTTTCGACGCGCAGTTTTTGGTCTCGACGAACAAACGTGCCGTGATCGTTGCGAATGAGTCCGCCGGCGAGCAGGTGTGCCTCGACCAGAATCTGAAAACCGTTACAGATTCCGAGGACGGGCATGCCCTTGTTCGCGGCGTCCACGACCTCGTTCATGATGGGCGAGTGGGCGGCAATCGCACCGCACCGCAGGTAGTCGCCGTACGAAAAACCCCCGGGCAGAACGATGGCGTCGACCCCGTGCAGATCCGTGTCGCCGTGCCACAGCGGAACGGCGTCGCCCCCGGCGAGCCTGATTGCGCGCAGAGCGTCGCGGTCGTCGAGCGACCCGGGGAACGTGATGACGCCAACGCGCACGCTAGTCCGCCACACGAATCGAGATGACGTCCTCGATCACATCGTTCGACAGAACGTCTTTGGCGACTTCGGCGATGTGGTCGAGAAGAGTTGGCGTGACCTCGCCCTCAATCGTGATTTCAAATCGTTTGCCGATGCGAACGTCGGTGATCTCGCCGTCTCCGAAGCGCTGCAAGGCGCGGGCTGTGGCCTTACCAGCGGGGTCGAGAAGCACTTCTTTCGGCATAACCTCGACGATGACTTTCGGCACGCGCGCTCCTCGACTTGTGGCGGAATTCTGCCTTCAGTCTATTGGCGGTCGGCACGTCCGACGGGAGACCCTCGCAGTCCTCGCGGTCAATTCGCCGAGGTGAGTCGGGAAATGAGTTCGCGATAGCGTTCAGCGGTTCGGGTGACGATGTCGGCCGGCAATTCCGGCGGGGTGCCGGTCTTGTCCCAGTTCGCGGACAGCCAGTCCCGCACAATCTGCTTGTCAAAGGAATCGAGCCGGTTCGGACCACCGGCGCGATACGTTGCGGCGTCCCAATAGCGGCTGGAATCCGAGGTGAGCACTTCGTCACAGAGAGTCAGTTCGTTGGTCTCGCGATTGCGACCGAACTCGAACTTGGTGTCGGCGAGGATGAGCCCCGTCGCTTCGGCGATGTCGCTCGCTCGGCGGAAAATCTCGAGACTCGTGTCGCGCAGTTCGTGCGCGGTATCGACACCGACCAAGTCGACCGTCTGCGCGAACGAAATGTTCTCGTCGTGCTCGCCGAGTGGTGCTTTGTAAGCGGGGGTGAAGATGGGCTCGGGCAGCCGGTCGCCGTTCGACAGCCCGGCGGGAAGCGCGATTCCGCACACGGTTCCGGATTGCTGGTACTCCACCCACCCGCTACCGGCCAGAAAACCGCGAACGACACATTCCACGGGAAGCATAGTCAGTGTGCGCACAACCATTGCGCGGTCTCC
>JAULYU010000092.1:0-2178 GCA_032117735.1 Microbacteriaceae bacterium | reverse complement strand
ACGACGCTCGAGGTCGACGTCAAGCGCCAGGGTAACGTCTACTCTCAGCGATTTCACGACGGAGTTCCTGAAAAACCCCTCGCGAAAGGCGCCGCGACCGACGAAACCGGAACCACCATCACGTTTTGGCCCAACGCCGAAATTTTTGAAACAACCCACTTCGATTACGAGACGTTGCGCACCCGGTTTCAGCAGATGGCGTTCCTGAACAAGAACCTGCAGATCGACCTCACGGACGAACGGGGAGACGCGCGGGCGGATTCCTTCCGCTACGAGCGCGGGCTCATGGATTACGTGGAATTCCTTAATTCTGCGAAGAAGATCGAGGTCATCCACCCCGACATCATCGGGCTCGAATCGGAAGACGCCTCGCGGACGATTTCGCTCGAGTTGGCGATGCAGTGGACCAATGCCTATTCGGAAAGCATCCACACCTATGCGAACACAATTAACACTCACGAGGGCGGGACTCACGAAGAGGGTTTCCGGGCGGCGCTGACCACACTCATCAACAAGTACGCCCGCGACAAGGGGCTGTTAAAGGACAAAGACGAGAACCTGTCCGGTGACGATGTCCGCGAGGGGCTCACCGCCGTCATTTCGGTAAAGCTCGCCGAGCCACAGTTCGAGGGCCAGACCAAGACCAAGCTGGGCAACACCGAGGCTAAGTCGTTTGTGCAAAAAGCTGTTGGTGACAAGCTCGGTGATTGGTTTGACAGCCATCCGGTGGAGGCGAAAGAAATCATTCGCAAGGCTATCCAAGCGTCGGCCGCGCGCATCGCGGCGCGGAAGGCTCGCGAACAGACCCGGCGCAAGGGACTGCTCGAATCGGGGGGAATGCCCGGCAAACTGAAGGATTGCCAATCAAAGGACCCGTCCCTCTCGGAAATTTTCATCGTTGAGGGCGATAGCGCCGGCGGGTCGGCGGTGCAGGGGCGAAACCCGGAAACGCAGGCCATCCTGCCGCTGCGAGGAAAGATTTTGAACGTCGAAAAGACGCGACTGGATCGTGCCCTCGCTAACAACGAGATTCAAGGAATGATCACCGCGTTTGGTGCGGGGATTGACACCGAATTCTCGATCGATAAGGTTCGGTATCACAAAATCGTTCTCATGGCCGACGCCGACGTCGACGGGCAACACATCACGACGTTGTTGTTGACGGTTCTGTTCCGGTACATGCGACCGCTGATTGACGCCGGCTTCGTCTATCTGGCCCAACCACCGCTGTATCGCCTGAAGTGGAGCAACGCCGCCCATGAATACGTCTATTCCGACCGAGAACGCGATGCGTTGATTGAGTCTGGAACCGCGGCGGGTCGGAAACTTCCCAAAGACAACGGAATCCAACGCTACAAGGGTCTGGGCGAGATGAACCACCAGGAACTGTGGGACACCACGATGAACCCCGAGTCACGGACGCTGTTGCAGGTCACGCTCCATGACGCGGCCATAGCCGACTCCGTTTTTTCCACGCTCATGGGTGAGGACGTCGGCGCTCGCCGGACGTTCATTCAGCAAAACGCGAAAGACGTGCGCTTCCTCGACATCTAGGGGCGCCATCAAAGGACACGAACATGACAGACCAGCCCGGAGAACGGATCGAACAGGTCGATCTGCAGATGGAGATGCAGCGTTCGTATCTCGATTATGCGATGAGCGTGATTGTTGGCCGTGCACTTCCCGACGTTCGTGACGGACTCAAGCCGGTCCACCGCCGCGTGATTTACGCGATGTTTGACGGTGGGTATCGCCCCGACAAAGCCTTCTCGAAGTGCTCGCGCGTCGTCGGCGACGTCATGGGCCAATTCCACCCCCACGGTGACTCGGCTATTTATGACGCGCTGGTTCGACTCGTTCAACCCTGGAGCCTTCGGTATCCGCTCGCGTCCGGCCAGGGAAACTTCGGTTCCCCCGGTAACGACGGCGCGGCCGCACCGCGATACACCGAAACCCGCATGGCCCAGCTGGCCATGGAGATGGTTCGCGATATCGACGAGAACACGGTCGATTTCCAGGACAACTACGACGGTCGAACTCAAGAGCCGTCCATTCTGCCGGCGCGCTTCCCCAACCTGTTGGTGAACGGTTCGGTGGGAATCGCGGTGGGTATGGCCACCAATATTCCGCCACACAATCTTCGTGAAGTGAGCCAGGCGGCACTGTGGCATCTCGCGA
>JAULYU010000091.1:0-15123 GCA_032117735.1 Microbacteriaceae bacterium | reverse complement strand
ACCACGAGGTCTTTGAGAAACGTCAAAAGCCCCTTGACGAATTTATTGGGCATGGGGTCCTCAGGTGCGGGATCGGGGGCGTCTATCGCGCCAGTCTATGGGCTAAAAATATGAGCCCGTCGCGAACGGCAACGGGCTCATTTCCAGAAAATCGTCGGTTAGGAGTCGCGCTTCTCGCGAATCTTTGCCTTCTTGCCACGAAGTGCGCGGAGGTAGTAGAGCTTGGCGCGACGGACGTCACCACGCGACACGAGTTCGATGTGATCGATGACGGGCGAGTGGACGGGGAACTTTCGTTCGACGCCGACCTGGAACGAGATTTTGCGGACGTTGAACGTCTCGCGAATACCCGAGCCGTTGCGGCCGATGACGACGCCCTGGAAAACCTGAATACGGCTTCGAGTGCCTTCAATAATGTTGACGTGAACCTTCACCGTGTCGCCGACGCGAAAGTCGGGGATGTCGTTGCGGAGCAACGCGGCGTCAATGGCATCAAACTTCTGCATTGTTTCATTCGCTTTCTGCACTCGCTTCGGGACGACTGCGGGAGGTTCTGGTCGCGATGTGTGACACCGGGTTGTTCCCCCGAAGCAGAGAACCCGTGAATCGCGCGTGCCAGTAGCACAAGTCTTTATCTTGCCACAGTCGCCGTGTCTTTACCAATTAGGCTGAAGTGGTTAGGAAGAGGAACGACCCGTGATTGAGCTTCGCACACCCGCCGAAATCGAGGCGATGAGACCGGCCGGTCGTTTTGTGGCGTCGGTTCTCTCCGCCGTTCGAGACGCCACGGTGGTCGGATCGAATCTTTTGGAACTCGACGCACTCGCCCACCAGATGATTCGGGACGCCGGTGCGAAGTCCTGCTACATCGACTATCACCCGTCGTTCGGCGGTTCTCCGTTCGGAAAAGTCCTGTGCACGAGCGTCAACGACGCCGTCCTTCACGGACTCCCCCACGACTATTCGGTCCAGGACGGGGACATCGTGAGCATCGACTTTGCCGTGAGCGTTGACGGTTGGGTCTGCGACTCGGCGATCAGTTACATCGTCGGCACGGCGGACCCCGAAGACCTTCGCGTGATTCGCGCAACGGAAGAAGCGCTCGTTGCCGGAATTGCCGCGGCGACCGTCGGGAACGCAATCGGAGACATTTCGGCCGCAATCGGCGACGTCGCCGACAAATACGGATACGGCGTAAACCTCGATTTCGGCGGGCACGGCGTCGGACGCGAAATGCACGGCGACCCGCACGTCCCCAACGACGGGCGTCCCGGTCGCGGTTACAAACTGCGCGAAGGACTCGTCATTGCAATCGAGCCATGGTTCATGCGCGACACCGACGAAATCTTCACGGACGAGGACGGCTGGACACTGCGTTCCGCTGATGGCTCCCGAGGTGCGCATTCCGAGCACACCATTGCGATCACCGCTGATGGGCCGATCGTGCTCACGGCGCGGGATTGAGTCTGCTCGCTCACTAACGCCCCGGCGACGACCCGACGCGTTTACTCGGCGAGGAGGTCAGGGCGACGCTCGCGCGTCCGCTCGAGCTGCTGTTCTAACCGCCACTCGGCGATCTTGGCGTGATGCCCGCTCAGGAGGATTTCGGGGACCGTGAGCCCCCTCCACTCCTGGGGCTTGGTGTACGACGGGTATTCGAGAAGCCCGCCTTCGTGGCTCTCCTCGTCGAGCGAGGCGGGGTTCCCCACCATTCCGGGCACAAGCCGCGTGACGGCTTCGATCATCGCCATCGTGGCGACTTCGCCACCGTTGAGAACATAATCCCCGAGCGACAGTTCGCGGACTCTGATTCGGTCCGAGTAATGGTCGATGACCCGTTGGTCGATTCCTTCGTAACGACCACAGGCAAATACCAGGTGTGTTTCCTCGGACAGTTCCCGCGCAATCTCTTGAGTGAACAACGCTCCGGCGGGCGACGGCACAACGAGCACCGTGTCGTCGGTGATGAGCGAATCGAGTGCCTCGCCCCAGGGTTCCGGTCGCATGACCATCCCGGCACCACCGCCATACGGGCTGTCGTCGACGGTCTTGTGGACGTCGTGGGTGAAGTCGCGCAGGTTCGTGACGCCGATATCGACGAGTCCGGATTCGCGGGCCTTCCCCAGCAACGACACGTCAAGCACCCCGAAGAACTCGGGAAAGATGGTGACGATGTCGATGCGCACGAGAGAAACTCTACGCGTCGGCCGATTCGGGCTCGTCGTCGACGGGGTCTTCGAACAACCCAATGGGCGGATCGATGTCCATCGTTCCCGCGTCGATGTCGACTCCGGTGACGATGGCCTTGACGAACGGAACGAGCACCTCGCCGTCACCCGTGTCGACGATAAGCAGATCTTGGGCGGGGAAATGATCGACCCGCGCGATTGTCCCCACGGCGACACCACCGCGACGAACAGACAACCCGATGAGCTGGTAGTCGTACCACGCGTCCTCTTCGGCCGGCCGCTGGTCCTTGTCGTCGTCCACCCACAGAATCGCTTTGACGAGAGACTCGGCTGCGTCGCGGTCGGCGATGCCCTCGAGAAACACCACCGCGTGGTCGTTGTACCACTTCAGTTCGGTGAGTGTGACGGTCTTGCCGAACCACGGGGACTCGTCGGGAACCTGCAGGGTGTACACCGACCCCGGCACGAAACGCAGGGCGGGATCGTCCGTGTACAACTCGAGCTTGATTGCGCCCTTGAGCCCGTGGGCTTTGAGAAGTCGGCCGACCCGGAGACCCGATTCCGGCCGCTTCGCGGAGGTCATTATTCCGCGGTGTCGACGATGTCGACGCGGATGCGCTTGCCGTCGGCAATCGCGAGGATGAGGGTGCGGAGTGCTTTTGCCGTGCGACCGCCCTTCCCGATGACACGACCGAGGTCGTCCGGGTGCACGGAAACCTCGAGCAGGTCGCCACGCGGAGTGCTTTTTGCCACAACTGTGACGCTCTCCGGGTGGTCAACGATTCCCGAGACCAGGTGCTTAAGGGCGGCCGCCAGCATCAGACTTATTCGGCCTTTTCGTCAGCGGCAGCCTCGTCGGCAGGCGTCTCTTCAGCGGGTGCCTCTTCAGCGGGCGCTTCTTCAGCAGCAGGTGCCTCTTCGACCACAGGAGCATCGTCGACGACGGTCTCTTCGACGGTCTCTTCGACGGTCTCTTCGACGGTCTCTTCGACGGCTTCGGCGACCGCTTCAGGCGCGCCTTCGGCTGCCTCGACCGGCGCTTCGGTGACGCTCTCGACAACCTCGTCGACAACCTCAGCGGCGGCCGGTGCGACCTCTTCCACCTTCTTTTCGACGCGGGGACGCACGACCGACTTCTTCGCGGTGTCCTCGGCAAAAACGACCTTGTCGTCTTTGGTCAGGATGGTGTTCTTGGCGGACTTGTCACCCTTGTACTTGCCCCAGTCGCCTGAGAGCTTGAGGATGACGAGGACCTGCGGGCTCGGCTGTGCTCCGACCGAAAGCCAGTACTGGGCGCGCTCGGAATCGATCTCGATAAGAGACGGGTTTTCGGTCGGGCGGTACTGACCGATTTCTTCTATTGAGCGACCGTCGCGCTTGGTGCGCGAATCGGCCACGACGATGCGGTAATGGGGCGAACGGATTTTACCCATGCGCTTGAGGCGGATTTTGACAGCCACGGTTCTCCAGAGTTGTTTGCGATGACGCACCGCACTTCGGGCGTGGGGTTGCTCGAATGCGGAAGCAGGACGCCACTTCGCAGGGTTAGAGGGTCCTACGAGATGGACACAGTTCCCCAGTCTGCCAGAAAACGGGCGACTTATCCAATCACACCCGTCGCGGTGCCCGTGATTCGAGCGAATCTACCGTCAGAAGTTCTTGCGCGTGACGCACCGTTTGTTCAAAGTCCACCACGTTCGATGAAGCGACGCATGGTTTCCATTTCCGATTCGCTCACCTCGGCATCGGGGGCGGCGCCGATTCCGAAACTGTTCCCACCGGTCGCCGGCGCAGCCTGCAGCGCCGCGTTTTCGGCCGCACGTTTGGCTGGGTTACCCGACCGCGATCCTTTTTTTACGACGGGCGCTTTGGCTTTGACGCGCCCACCGGGCATTGGTCCCATGCCCGGAATCGCCGGGGTTCCACCCCGCGCCACCGTCTTCATCATTTTGGACGCGGCATCGAAACGAGTGATCAATTGGTTGACCTCGGTCACCGTCATACCCGAGCCCTTTGCGATTCGAAGTCGACGCGAGCCGTTCAAGAGCTTCGGGTTGTCCCGTTCGAGCGGGGTCATCGAGCGAATGATGGCTTCGGTGCGATCGATGTCTTTCTCGTCGAAGTTGTCGATTTGTTCGCGCATCTTTCCCGCTCCGGGCATCATGCCCAGCAGTCCCTTCATCGACCCCATCTTGCGAACCTGCTGCAACTGTTCGAGGAAGTCCGCGAGCGTGAACGTGTTCGATTGAAATTTCTCGGCGACCTTAGCCGCGTCTTCCTCGTCGAAGTTCTTTTGCGCCTGTTCGATGAGCGTGAGGATGTCACCGAGGTCGAGGATTCGGCTCGCCATGCGGTCGGGGTAGAACGGCTCGAGCGCATCGAGGTCCTCGCCGGTGGACGCGAAAACGATGGGACGGTCAGTGAGACCCCGAACGGACAGCGCAGCGCCACCCCGAGCGTCACCGTCGAGTTTGGTCAGAACCACACCAGTGAAGTCGACTCCGTCTTGGAAGGCCTTGGCGGTGAGGACCGCGTCCTGACCGATCATCGCGTCCAGCACGAACAACACTTCGTCGGGATTCGTCGCGTCGCGAACCGCACGCGCCTCGCGCATCAGTTCCTCGTCGACGCCAAGTCGACCCGCGGTGTCGATGATGACGGTGTCGAACAGTTTCTGGGTTGCGAACTTCACGCCGTCCTTCGCCACCTTCACGGGATTGCCTTTGCCGTTGCCGGGCTCGGGGGCAAAGATTTGAACCCCCGCCTGTTCGGCGACGACGGTCAACTGCGTGACGGCGTTCGGGCGCTGGAGGTCACACGCGACGAGAACGGGTGTGTGTCCCTGGGACTTCAGATACTTGGCGAGCTTTCCCGCAAAGGTGGTCTTTCCCGACCCTTGAAGCCCGGCGAGCATGATGACGGTCGGCGGTTTCTTGGCAAACGTCAATTGCGACTGGGTTCCGCCCAGAATCTGGACCAGTTCCTCGTTCACAATCTGGACAACCTGTTGGGCGGGATTCAGGGCCTTGTTGACGTCATCCGACAGCGCGCGTTCCCGAATATTGCCGGTGAACGACTTGACCACGTCGAGCGACACGTCCGCGTCGAGCAACGCTCGCCGAATTTCGCGAACCGTCCCGTCGACATCCGCCGCACTCAGTTTCCCCTTGGTGCGCAGGCTCGACAGAGCCGACGTGAGTCGTTCCGAGAGGTTTCCAAAGACGGCCATAACCAGTCCAGACTAGTCTTCGAGCGAGTGGGTGGCACTGAGTTCGCGGTACGTGGTGGCGTTCCGACGAATCGCCGCGACTTCATCGTCCGTCAGTTCACGGCGAACTTTCCCCGGGACGCCGGCGACCAGCGAGCGCGGTGGAATCACGGTTCCCTCGAGGACAACCGTTCCCGCGGCGATCAGACATTCGTCGCCAATCACCGCGTGTGACAGCACGGTGGCGTTCATGCCGATAAGGCAATCATCGCCAATCGTGCACCCGTGGACGACCGCGGCATGCCCGATGGAAACACCACGACCGATGGTGGTCGGCGCATCGTCGTCGACGTGAACGGCCACGTTGTCCTGGATGTTGGAGCCCTCGCCGAGAGTGATCGAGTTCATGTCAGCGCGAAGAACCGAACCAAAGTACACCGACGCGCCCGAGCCGATGCGGACGCGACCGACCAGGGTTGCGTTCGGAGCGATCCAGGCGTCCTCGGCGATGACCGGCTCGTGTCCGTCGAATGCGCGCTTCATGACCACAACAGTAGGCGGTTAGTCGAGAAGTTGTCGGACAAACACGTGCGGGGTAAACCCGGTGAGATCGTCGATGCTCTCGCCCTGTCCGACCAGTTTGACGGGGATACCGGTCAGTTCTTGGACCGCGAAGACGAAACCGCCGCGAGCGCTGCCGTCGAGTTTCGTCAACACCAGTCCGGTGACTCCCGCCTGTTCGAGAAACGCCTGAGCTTGGTTCAGCCCGTTTTGCCCTGTCGTGGCATCGAGCACGAGCAGAACCTCGTTGATTGGCGCCCTCTTCTCGATTACGCGCTTGATTTTCGCCAGTTCGTCCATGAGCCCCGACTTGGTGTGCAGTCGACCGGCGGTGTCGATGATAGCGACGTCGTGACCCTCCGCCGTTGCGCGTTCGACGGTCTGGAACGCGACCGCGGCGGGGTCCTGTCCGTCCACGTGAGGCTTGACGATGTCGACCCCGGCTCGTTCCGCCCAGGTCGCGAGTTGATCAACAGCGGCGGCGCGAAAGGTGTCCGCGGCTCCGACCACAACGCGCTTGCCACGGGTGGCGATGAACTTGGCGAACTTTCCGATTGTCGTCGTTTTCCCGACACCGTTGACTCCCACCACGAGCACGACCGCGGGGAGTCCCGACTCGGCTTGGAGAGACAGGGTGGGGTCGAATGCGGCGAGACGTTCCTCGAGCACCTCCCCCAAGATCCGGCGCAGGTCTTCCGTGTCCAGATTTGCCGTGGCGTCCGCGACCGCGTGCACCGCCTCGATCACCTCGTCGGTGACCCGAGGCCCGAAGTCCGCCTGTAACAGCGTGTCTTCAAGGTTCTCCCAATCCGACGCATCGACCAGTCGAGACCCCGTGAAGAGGTTCTGGAATGCTTTCGCGAACGACCATGCCATGGCAGTGACCCTACGCCTCGACCGGGGTTGCGATGCGTTGCCCGACGACCGCACTCACCCCGTCCCCGCGCATTGAGACTCCGTAGAGAGCATCGGCGATTTCCATCGTGCGCTTTTGGTGGGTGATGATGACCAGCTGCGAGGACGCCCGAAGTTCCTCGAAAATACTGAGCAACCGGCCGAGGTTCGCGTCGTCGAGGGCGGCTTCGACCTCGTCGAGGATGTAAAACGGCGACGGTCGGGCTTTGAAGATGGCGACGAGAAGCGCGATCGCCGCGAGCGATCGCTCGCCACCGGACAGCAACGACAGGCGTTCGATCTTCTTCCCCGCGGGCTTCACGCTCACTTCGATACCTGTCGTGAGCGGCGCATCGGGGTCGGTCAGGGTCAGATGACCCGTTCCACCGGGGAACAGCACCGGCAGAATGCGGTCGAACGCAGCCTTCGTGTCGCGGAATGCGTCGATGAAAATCGACTGCATGCGGTCGTCGAGTTCGTCGATGATTTGTAACAGATCGGTCCGGGTCGAATCGAGGTCGGCGAGCTGTTCCGTCAGGAACTGGTGTCGTTGTTCCAGCGCCGCGAATTCTTCCAACGCGAGCGGATTGATTCGCCCGAGTTGGTCCATCGAGCGCTCGGCGTCCTTCAGGCGCGCTTCCTGTTCGGCGCGCGTGAAGGGGACGGGATCGCCCTCGAGCATGGGAACGAGTGTGTCTGGGCCGTACTCGTCGACCAAAACCTGTTCCGTCAGGGCCATCTCGTCCGCCGCCTTTTCGAGCAGGTTTCCGAGGTGCAGCTTCTTTTCGTAAATCTGCATTTCGAGTCCGTGAACGCCGTCCGTCACGGACGTCAGTCGCTGGCGCAGTTCGCTCTCGCGGGTGCGAAGTTCGGTGAGTTCGCCCGAGCTCGCCGCGCGAACACGTTCCGCGTCGGCCAGTTTCACCTGGGCCTCCGAGACACTCGCGTCCAATGCCGCGAGGATCGGCGGGATGTCGGTCGACAACCGTTCGGCGTTGTCCAATTGGGTTCGACGGTGAGCCCGCTGGGCGGCGCGTTCCGCGGCGGCGGCACGGTCGTTTTCCAAAGTCCGTGCCATCTCTTCTGCCCGGTCACGTTCCGACCGAACGCGCTCGCGAACCGTCTCCATGTCGATACGAACCTGCAATTCCGCGGCGCGCGCGGCATCAAGAGCGAGGAGTGTGGTGTCGCGGGATGACGCGTCGAGCGCGGGGCGAGGAGCAGCGAGGAACGCGTCGAGTACGCGAACGGCCTCCCCCAGTTGCACATCCGCCTCGTCCACCGCTGCCGTCGCCTTCTCGAGCGCCGCCGTGATGCGCTCAATTTCCGAGGCCGCCGCATCCGCTTGAGCTCGGAGGCGAGACTTCTCCGAGATGATTTCGGCGTTGCGGGTGTCCGCTGCGCGCAATTCGGCTAGTGCCGTCTGGGCGACCGTTTTTGCGGTCTGAAGTTCCTCGCGCTGAGTGTCGAGCGCGTTTCGGCGACGTTCAATTTCCGTCGACACGGTTTCGAGACGCGCCTTCGCTTCGTCGCGTTCCCCCGCGAGTTCAATTCGCGAGCGTTGAGCGCCGTGCCCACCGCGCAACACAAAGCGGGTGAGGACCTCACCCGCGCGAGTGACGACGACCGCGCTGTCCGCGATTCCGGCCGCGACAATCGCTGGCCAGGCCGCTCGGGCTGCATCGAGGTCCTCGGCAACGTAGGTGTGGGCGAGAATACCCGCAATCCCGGCGGGTCCCGCAACGACGTCAATAGCGGACTGCACGCCTGCAATCGTCGTGACAGCGACTGCGGAACCGTCAGTGTCGGCCAGAACAACTTCGACTCGACCTGCGTCGGTCTTGGTGGCGTGTGCAAGAGCGTCCAGCGCACTATCCCGCGTGTCGGCGAGAATCGCGTCGGCGAGCCCGCCGAGCGCAGCGGCGATGGCCGCTTCAAAGCCGGGTGTGACCGTGATGTGATCGGCGACCAACCCGCGAATACCCTTGCGACCCGTCACCGAGCCTCGACCGTCCGTGGATTCGAGTGCCGACGACAACGCCGAGACGCGGGCCGCGAGAGCGTCGCGTTCGCGCTCGAGTGTGTGCAGGGCCTCTCGGTCAGAGTCCACCGCAGACTGCAGGTCGAGAACGCGGCCGTCCGCAGCCGTTACCGCGGTTTCGAGTTCCGAGTTGGTTCCGCCCGGTGCGTCCTCAATTTCGGACAACGCCGACTCGGCTTCGGTCTGTCGAAGGGCTGCGGCCTCACGAGCGCTCTCACTGCGCAGGAGTTCGCCCTGCGCTCCGGCCACTCGGGAACGGGCGAGGTCGACGCGCCCCTCGAGGGCGGCGCGGTCACGGTCGTGCTGCGTGATCCGTTCGCCCTGCTCGGCAATCGAGGCGTCCATCGCATCGAGGTTCGCCGCGGCCTCGGCGGTTGCGGCGGCCGCCCCACCGACCGTGACCTCCATTTCGCTGACCTGCAGTTCAAGAGCGACAACCTCGGCACGCGCCGCATCCACCATCTCGCCCGAAATCGCGAGAAGCGGCGTCGACTCGGTGACGTCCTGCGACAACAACGTGATGCGGTCACGAATTATCTGGTTGAGGTTTCGAAAGCGGTCCCTGACCTGTTCCAGTTCGAACGCGACCCGTCGGTGCGCGTCCACCGCATCCGACGTGAGTTCCTGTTCCAGGGTGCGAATGCGCAGCGAGACGTGGTCCAACTGGTCGGACACCGCGATGCGCTCCGTTTGACGTTCGGCTTCAGTCGTCTGGTGGTCGTTGATGTCACGGCGAAACGCCACCACATCCGACGCAATGATTCGGGCGCGTGCGTCGCGAACAACCGCGGCAATGTTTTGTGCTTCCCGCGCCACTTCGGCTTGTTTGCCGAGCGGTTTCAATTGCCGACGGATTTCTCCGGACAGATCGTTGAGCCGTGTCAGGTTCGCCTGCATCGCCTCAAGTTTTCGGACCGTCTTTTCTTTACGGCGACGGTGTTTGAGAATTCCGGCGGCCTCTTCGATGAACCCACGGCGATCTTCGGGGGTTGCCGACAAGACGGTGTCCAGTCGTCCCTGACCGACAATGACATGCATTTCGCGACCGAGACCCGAATCCGACAACAGTTCCTGAACATCGAGGAGTCGGCATGACTCGCCATTGATGGCGTATTCGGATTGACCGTTGCGAAAGAGAATTCGAGAAATCGTGACCTCGGTGTAGTCGATCGGCAGGGCGCCGTCCGAGTTGTCGATGGTGAGGATGACCTCGGCTCGACCGAGGGGACCGCGGGTGTCTGTTCCCGCAAAGATGACGTCGTCCATCTTTCCGCCGCGGAGCGTCTTGGCGCCCTGCTCGCCCATCACCCAGGCGAGTGCGTCGACCACGTTGGACTTCCCCGACCCGTTCGGGCCGACGACAGCGGTGACCCCGGGTTCGAACTGGAAGGTCGTTGGTTGAGCGAACGACTTGAAGCCCTTGAGGGTCAGGGACTTCAGGAACATTCCTCCATTATCCCGAACCCGCGGGTGTCCCCCTAACGCCGACGGCGCACCGCGCGCTGACAGCGCGGGCAAAAGTGTGACGAGCGGTTCTGCCACGGTTCACGAACGATGAGCGTGTCACAGCGCGCACAGGGCTTGCCCGCCTGGCCGTAGGCATTGAGCGACACGTCGAAGTACCCCGACTCGCCGTTGACATTGACGTACAGCGCGTCAAACGAGGTGCCGCCCGCGACGAGCGCCGTGGACATCACGCTTTGAACCGCGTCAAACAGCCGGCGGTAATCGATGGGTCGGATGCTATCCGCTGGGGTTGCATAGTGGATCCCCGCCGCCCACAGCGCCTCGTCCGCATAAATGTTTCCGATGCCCGACACAAGGTTTTGGTTGAGCAGCGCAATCTTGACTCCGGTTGTGCGCTTTCGAAAGGCCGCCACAAGCGCCTCGAGGTCTAACGCGGGGTCGAGGATGTCCCTCGCGATGTGAGTGACCGAGAAAGGAATAAGGGCTGCATCGGACCCGAGCCCGGCCGGCAAACCGTCGGCTACTTCGACGAGCGAGTCGATTGCGAGCGACCCAAACAGTCGCTGATCGACGAACGCGACGGGCGACTGACCGTCGAGAACGAGACGAACGCGTTCGTGTCGAATTGGCTCGCCGTCGACAACGCGAATCTGTCCGCTCATGCCGAGGTGGATGACGAGCGCGTCACCGATGTCCAGCGGACACCACACGAATTTGCCTCGCCTCACCGCGGACTCTATTCGCGCACCCGACAAGGTCGAGGCAAAGTTTTCGGCACTGCCGGGATGCCTCTTCAGAGCGCGGGCATCGCGCACGAGCACATCGGTGACCGTCGCGCCGACGAGGTGAGTGAGCAGCCCGCGGCGGACGACCTCGACCTCGGGGAGTTCCGGCATGGGCTAAACCGCGAATTTCGCCAAAGCAGCCATCGCCGCGCTCGCTTCGGCGGCTTTTTTGCTCGAACCGGTCCCCGCACCCACGACGACGCCGTCGCTCGACACGGTCGCATGGAACGTGCGAGCGTGTTCCGGCCCGTCGCCATCGACTTCGTACACGGGCTTCCCCAGCCCGTGTCGGTCACAGTGTTCCTGCAGTGCGGTTTTGTGATCCATCGACAACCCGAACCGATCGGCTTGGTCGAACAGGGGACCGACCAGTCGAACCACGAGTTCCATGGCGGCGGGTTGACCGTGACTGAGGAACGTCGCTCCGATGAGGGATTCGACCACGTCGGCGAGCAGCGACGACTTGTCGTGACCGCCCGTTGAGATTTCCCCGTTACCCAGTCGCAAAAACGCGCCGAGACCGATTGACCGGGCTACTTCGGCGAGCGCGGTTGTGCTCACGAGTGCTGCGCGACGCTTGGACAGTTCGCCTTCGGGAAGGTCGCGAAACCGCTCGAACAATTCGAGGGTGATGGCCTGCTGCAGGATGGCGTCACCAAGGAACTCGAGGCGCTCGTAGTGCGTCCCGCCGTGTTCATAGGCGAACGACCGATGGGTTAAGGCCTGAACGAGCAAGTCGTCGGGAATCGACACACCGAGAATCCCGGCCAATTCGGCGGGGTCACGGAACGCGGAAGAGTTCGTCATGAGAAAGACAACAGCGCGCCGGAACTCATTGTTCAGACGCGCTGTCAATCACCAAAGATTAGACGTCGGCGACCTTGCGGCCCTTGTATTCCATGAACAAGGCGGTGCCGACCGAGTCGGTCACGACCTTGGCGCGGTGAGGAAGGCTGTAGACGGTCTTGCCGTTTTCGACGGTCTTGACGAGGGTGGGCAACTCGGCCTTCCACTGCGAACGACGCGAACGCGTGTTGGATCGCGACTGTTTGCGCTTGGGAACTGCCATGATTATGTCCTCTTCTTGGCGGCCGGTTTTTTGGCCGTGGTCGTTGTGTCGGAGGCCAACGCCTCCAGTGCCGCCCACCGCGGATCGATGTCCGACGATGTTTCTGAACGGGGCTCCGTCAGCTTCTCGCCCGTTTCCGGGTCGAGTCCCAAACAGTCCTCGGTGCACAGCGGCTGGAACGGTAGTTCTAACACCACCGCGTCTCGAACAAGCGGTTCACAATCCACGTGGTTATCGTGAACCGAGAATTCGAGTTCCTCTGTAGGAGAATACGCGAAAAGTTCCTGGAATTCCACTTCGATGGGCAGGCTGACCTCGTCGAGGCATCGAACGCACTCACCGGAGGCGACCGTCGACACCTCGGCGGACACGAGAATCCCATCGTGGAGCCCTTCGAGGCGGACATCCATCACGATCGGTGTTCCCTCGGCGATGAAGGCGATGCCTTCACCCAACCGAGCGGGTGCGGGGAATTCGAGGTGCTTTTCTCGGTCTTCTCCGGTGCGATGTGACACATCAAACACGTTGATGTGAAACGGGTTAGAGGACGACGTCTTCACGTGTTAAGGGTAACGGCTCGTCGCCGTGAACCGCTACGAAAACTCGTCGGAATTCACAAATCGCGAGACCGCCGCGGGGACATACGGAGAAACGTCCCCACCCAGCGCCGCAACCTGACGAACCAGCGACGACGAGACGTGACTGTTGGCGGGGTTGGGCAAGACGAACACGGTCTCGATTCCGGCGAGGTCGCGGTTGACGATCGCCATCGGCGTCTCGTACGTGACGTCGACCTCGGTCCGGATGCCTTTGACAATCGCGTTTGCGCCGACCTCCTGGCAATAATCGACGAGCAACCCGACACTCCAACTGGTCACCGTCACCCGTTCCGCAATGCCCGCTTCGGCCAGGGACTGTTCGATGAGTTCCACCCGCCTCGTGACCGGCAACATCGCCGACTTGCTCGGGTTGTGGACCACAACGACATGGACCTCGTCGAAGAGGTTACGCGCGCGTTCCACGACGTCGAGGTGTCCGAGTGTGACGGGGTCGAACGAACCGGGAACGACGGCGAGCGAAGGCATGCTCCCAGAGTAATCGCCGACGGCGCACCTGTCAGTTTTTCCCCAAAAATTCCCGTTCGCGTTGTGACAATCGACGCTCGAGGGCTTCCCGCAGAGCGGCGTGATCCGCGAGAGTCGGATCCGCTTCCAATACGGCTGTCGCGTGTGCCCGCGCGGCGTCGATGACCTCGCCATCGACCGTCACCCGTACGAGCACTAGGCCGCTCCGTCCGCCCGACTGGCTTTCGCCTAACACATCCCCCTCGTGGCGCAACTCGAGGTCTTTCTGGGCGAGTTCGAATCCGTCGAGCGTGGACGCGACCGCCTCGACGCGATCGCGCGCCAGCGTGTTCTCTTCGGCGTAGGTGACGAACAAGGCCAAGCCGGGTACGCCACCGCGACCAACCCGACCGCGAAGCTGGTGGAGTTGGCTGACACCGAAACGATCCGCATCGAGAACAACCATCGTGGAGGCATTCGGGACGTCCACCCCGACCTCGATCACCGTCGTTGCGACCAACACATCGATCTCCCCCGCCGAAAACGCGGACATCACCGCGTCTTTCTCGTCGCCCGACAGTCGCCCGTGAATCATCTCGACCCGACGATTAGGCAGCGCGGCGCGAACGACGGGAAGAATCTCGGTGACGCTCGCGCGCGGGATTGGTGTCGGCGCATCGTCCACGAGGTCGGCGTCGGAATCGGTCGTCGTCGCATCGATTGCCGAGCACACGACGAACCCCTGCCGGCCAAGATCAATCTCTTCGGACAGTCGCGACCACACGCGAGACACCCACGCCGGATGATCCGCGAGCGGAACGACGTGCGACACGATGGGGGCGCGGCCGGCGGGCAGAGTCCGAATCGTCGAGATGTCGAGGTCGCCAAACACCGTCATCGCGACGGTTCGAGGAATCGGAGTCGCGGTGAGGACGAGCACGTGCGGCGCGTTTCCCTTGCGGCGCAGGGTGTCGCGCTGTTCGACCCCGAAGCGGTGTTGTTCGTCGATGACGACGAGCGCGAGTTCGTTGAACGTGACCGCATCCGCCAGAAGTGCGTGCGTCCCGATGACGAGCCGCGCGGCGCCGCTCGCGACGGCGAGTTGGGCGCGCTTTTTCTGAGCGGCCGGCAAACTGCCGACGAGCAGGGTGGGGTTGAGGTCGTCCGCGAGAGCTCCGAGCGTCGCAACGATGGACCGCGCGTGCTGGGTCGCGAGAACCTCGGTGGGCGCGATGAGCGCAGCCTGCCCACCGTCCTCAATCGCCGTCAGCGTCGCGCGAATCGCGACGAGGGTTTTGCCCGAACCGACCTCTCCCTGAACCAGCCGATTCATCGGGCGGGCGCGGGCCATGTCGTCGTCGATCTCGGCTCCGACTGTCGTCTGGTCGTTCGTCAGCGTGTACGGCAGCGCCGCGTCAAATTGCGCCCGCAGTGCGCCCGGGGTTCGCGGCATCGACACGGCCTCGGCGGCCCGGGCGCGATCGCGCAACAGGGCGGTCTGAACGAGGAACGCTTCGTGAAAACGCAGCGTCTCGCGCGCCGAGCGCCACTCGTCGTGGTCGGCGGGACGATGGATCTGCCGAAGCGCATCGCTGTAGGAATCGATCTCGCGCGCCACGCGAACCTCGTCCGGCACGGGGTCGGGAAGTTCCGGCAGGGTGTCGACCACCACGCCCACGGCCTTGGCAATCTGCCACGACGCGACTGTGCTCGTTGCGGGATAAATCGGAATCGGCGTCTTCGCCCACAGTTCCGCCACCTCGTCCGACACGGTGTCGTCCTCGTCGAACAATTCGTAATCGGGATGCGCCAACTGGCGCTGGCCGCGGAACTCGCCCACTTTTC
>JAULYU010000090.1:0-2178 GCA_032117735.1 Microbacteriaceae bacterium | reverse complement strand
GCGGCCTTGACGTCGGCCTCTAACAGGGCGGTCGTCGCGTCGGTCACAATGGTGAAAACGCTGTCCGCGATTTCGACGATACGTCCTTGGACGGATTCCAGCTCTTGGTCAAACATTTCGCGCATCGGATTGCCTCTCGATATATGTCTGTAGCGAACCAGAACGAGGTGAACCGCTCGCAAACAATTCGCAAACATCGGATTAAATGCCTGGCCACAAAGGCCGTAGCTCCACGATACCGTGCCCATCGTCACCTAGCCTGAGATGGTGGTGAGTTTCGGGGTTTTCCTTGCAGTGACCAGCGTGGTCGCTGTCCTCGTCGCGGTCGTCACCTATCTCGTCTTCCGCGCTCGCCATTTGCGCTTGAAGGCGACGGTCGACGAACCCCTCACCGACGTCGCGTCCCGCCTGATTTCGGTGCTCGCGACGGCGGGAATGGTGGTAGACGACTCGCTCGCGGTGCTCCGCGCGACAAACAGCGCAATCGCCCTGGGGCTCGTCTCCGGCCGGGCGATTCGCAGTTCCGAGATACGCGCGCTGGTTCGCACAACCCAGGAAACCGAGACCACGAACTCGGTCGATTTCGAATTGACGCTGTCGGAGGGCGGTGACGTTCGTTACCTGCGGGCTCGAGCGGTCACCATCGGCGCCGGCATCGTGCTCGTTCTCGTTGAGGACGACACCGAAGCCCGCGACTTCGAGTCGATTCGTCGCGATTTCATCGCGAACGTGACGCACGAGATTAAAACCCCGATCGGCGCCATCGCGCTTCTCAGTGAAGCGATGGAGGGCGCTCTCGACGACCCAACCCGCATGCACAAGTTCGCGGACAGTTTGCGGCGGGAAACGAGTCGTCTGTCGACCCTCATCACCGAAATCATTCAGCTGTCCCGCGTGGAAACATCGAACATCCTGGCGAAAGCCAAACCCGCCAACGTCGGGGTGGTGGTTCGTGAGGCACTCGAACGGACCCTCGTCATCGCCGACGCGAAAAACATCGTGGTCAACGCGAAGTACCCCGACGACGTTTTCGTGATGGGGGACGGCGAACTGTTGACCGTCGCGGTCAAAAACCTGGTCGAGAACGCCATCCAGTATTCCGATAGCAAACAGTCCGTCGGTATCGGCGTCACCACCCGCAATGGCCATGTCGACATCATCGTGACGGACCAGGGTGTCGGCATCCCCGCCGACGAGCAGTCACGCGTGTTCGAACGCTTTTATCGCGTGGACGAGTCCCGCGACCGGACAACGGGTGGCACCGGGCTCGGTCTCAGTCTCGTCAAACACATCGCTCTCAGTCATCGTGGCGAAGTGACACTGTTTTCTCAGCCGGGCGTCGGCTCAACGTTCACCATTCGCCTACCGAGGCTTGTGGAAACCCCAAAGGAGAACGCCCGTGAGTAGTGTGCTCGTCGTCGAAGATGAACAATCCCTTCGCGAACCGCTGGTCTACATTCTGGAACGCGAGGGTTTCGAGGTGTTCGAAGCAGCGGACGGTCCCGCCGCACTGGTGGAGTGGAAAGAGCGCAAGCCCGACCTCATCCTGTTGGACCTCATGTTGCCGGGAATGAGCGGGGTGGAAGTGTGCCGGGAAATCCGCAACCACTCCACCGTCCCCATCATCATGGTGACCGCCAAGGATTCCGAGGTCGACAAGGTCGTCGGACTCGAAATCGGGGCGGACGACTATGTGGTGAAACCGTATTCGACGCGGGAACTTTTGGCTCGAATCAAGGCGGTTCTCCGACGCGGATCGGTTCCCGATGCGCGGCAACCGCGTACCGTCATCGAGGCGGGCCCCGTGCGAATCGACACCGATCGTCACGCGGTGACCGTGAGTGGTGTTGCCGTCACCCTCCCGCTCAAGGAATTTGAGCTTCTCGAATACCTCATCGACAACGCCAATCGAGTGTTGACGCGGGGCCAGATCATCGATCGGGTCTGGGGGTCGAACTACTACGGCGACACCAAGACGCTCGACGTCCACGTCAAGCGGATTCGCGGGAAGATCGAACCCGATCCCGCGAACCCACGGTTTCTCGTGACGGTTCGCGGACTCGGCTACAAATTCGAGAGTTAGGGAACGCGGCGAAGCCACTCGTCGGTGAGGAACTTTTCCTCGACGAGCTCGGCTACTCGGATGCGCTCGGCGTCGCTGATTGTGCCATCGCGAAG
>JAULYU010000089.1:0-4057 GCA_032117735.1 Microbacteriaceae bacterium | reverse complement strand
GCGGTCATCGCGCAGTTGTTGACCGAGCACCTTGACCACGAACAGCGTGACACCATCGATGTGTTCGCGGAATGCGAGCGTGGCGAGTGGATCGGCGATGGCGGCGTCTGCTAAAGCGCCGTGGGAACCATACGGCGCAAGGCCTTCCTCGACGAAGTCCGCCATTTGGGATTTCGGTTGGCGGTGAAAGAATTCGCCGAGGGACGCGACGCCACTCAACGCCTTGAGAAGATCCAGAAGGTGGGTACTGCCGGAACGCGAATGCGCAAGGATGAGAAGATACGGTGCCACCAACGGTGTCCTTAAGTCTGGGACCCCCAGTTTAGCCTTGCTGCAGGTTCCTCAGTATGGTGGCGCTCGCCACGGCAGCCATCGCCGCTTCGGCGCCCTTGTCTTCGCGGGATCCGGGTAACCCGGCGCGGTCGATTCCCTGCTGTTCGTTGTCTAACGTCAGAACCCCGAACCCCACCGGTTTTCCCTCGTCGAGAGCGACACGGGTCAACCCGTCCGTCGCCGCGTTGGACACGAAGTCGAAGTGCGGTGTTCCACCGCGAATGATGACACCGAGGCACACGACGGCGTCGGCACCGTTTCGCAGGGCTGCCTGGGCGACCACGGGAAGCTCAAACGCGCCGGGGACCCGGATCAGTGAGTGATGTGCACCGGACGCGTCCAGAGCGCGCTGAGCGCCGGCGATGAGTCCGTCGGTGATCGCGTCGTGCCACGATCCCGCGATGACGACAACGTTGAGCCCCGATCCGTCGACGGACAGTTCGGGTGAGCCGCGCCCGGCCATGGGACTATGCCTCGTCCTGGGCGACCGTCGGGGAATTGACGAGGGCACCGGGCAATTGGTGTCCCATGCGATCGCGCTTCGCACCGAGATAGCCGATGTTCACGTCGCCGACTCCGACCACAAGAGGAACCAGTTCGGTCACTTCGATGCCGTGCTCAATCAACTGTCGGCGCTTTTCGGGGTTGTTGGACAACAGCCGGACCGAGGAAATGCCGAGGTCGCGCAGGATCGCGGCGGCCACTCCGTAGTCCCGCGCATCGGCGGGAAGCCCCAAGGCGAGGTTGGCATCGAGAGTGTCGAGCCCGTCCTCTTGAAGTCGGTACGCCTTGAGTTTGTTGGTGAGCCCGATACCGCGGCCCTCGTGTCCGCGCAGGTATACGACGACACCGCCTTCTTTGTCGATGGTCTCCATCGCGGCGTCCAGTTGCGGGCCGCACTCGCACTTCAGCGACCCCATTGCTTCACCGGTCAAGCACTCTGAGTGGAGCCGAACGAGTGCTCCGTCTTTCGGTTCCCCGCCGACGATAGCGACGTGGTCAACGCGCGTTTCGTGGTCACGGTAGGCACGAATCCGAAACGAGCCGTGCGTGGTCGGCACGAAGGTCTCGACCTCGAAGGAATACCGTTCGGCGTTGCCATCCGGCAGTTCGTGGACGAGTGTGCCGAGGTGGGCGGCGAGTTCTTCGATCGACACGATAACCAGGTCGTGCTCTTCCGCAAAGGCGGTGAGTGCCGCTCCGCGCATCATTGACCCGTCGTCCATTGTCAGTTCACCGATCACGGCGACGGGCTGTAAACCCGCGAGGTTCATGAGGTCGACCGCCGCCTCGGTGTGGCCAGCGCGTTCGCGCACGCCACCGGGGACCGCGCGTAACGGAATGATGTGACCCGGACGGATCAGGTCGCCGGGACCGCTCGCGGGGTTTGCCAGCACCCGCAGTGTTTCGGCGCGGTCAGCCGCCGAGATACCGGTGGTGACGCCCTCCGCCGCATCCACACTCACGGTGTAGGCGGTACGGCGAAAATCTTGGTTGTGCTCAACCATGAGCGGTAAGTCGAGTTCGTTCGCGCGCTCGTTCGTCATTGGTGCGCACAGGAAGCCGCTGGTGTGGCGAATCGTCCACGCGAGCCACTCGGTGGTGACCTTCTCGGCCGCCATGACAACATCCCCCTCGTTCTCCCGGTCGGCGGAATCGGTGACGAGGACGGGTTTGCCGGCCCGAAGTTCGGCGATGGCGGTTTCGATGAGCGTCATGCGAACGCCCCTTTCGTGAAGTGAGCGAGACGCGCGATGTGACGCGCGAGAATGTCGGTTTCGATGTTGACGGTGTCACCGGGTTCGAGAGCGCCGAGCGTCGTCGCAACGAGAGTTTCGGGGATGAGGGACACTTCGCACCAGTCGTCACCAACAGCGGAGACCGTCAGCGAAACACCGTCGACGGTGAGCGAACCCTTGTCCACCACCAGGGGAGCGTGTTCGGGGTTGAGTGCGAATCGAATCACCCGCCAATCACCGGACTGCCGCGTGTCCAGAACAGCGGCGGTGCCGTCCACGTGACCCTGCACGATGTGTCCACCGAGTTGTTCGCCGGCAGCCATCGCCGATTCGACGTTCACGGTACGACCGTGTTTCCACTGGTCGGGATTGGACATGGCGAGGGTCTGACCCATCACGTCGGCAACAAAGGAATCGTCTGTCTGTTCGATGACAGTGAGGCACACACCGCTGATCGCGATGGAGTCTCCGTGACCGGCCTTGGCAACAGCCCGCGGAGCGCGAACCGTGACCCGGACCGAATCCCCGGATGGCGTGACGTCGGTGACGGTGCCCAGTTCGGCGATAATTCCCGTGAACATTTAATGAGCCTCTCGTGCGGTAATGACGAGCGTTCCACCCATGACGTCAGTGTGTGTGACGCTGAGCTTTCGCGCCGCCGTGAGGGTGGGAATCCCGAGGTCACCCGTCGCGGTGTGGTCGCCGCCCAACAACATCGGGGCGATACAGACGACGTATTCGTCGACGAGGCCTTCGCGGATGAACGAGTTCATCAGGCGGGGACCGCCTTCGAGGAAGAGGCTGCGAATGCCGATGTTGTAGAGGCGTCCCAGGATTTCGTCCAGCGCCCCGGATTCCTGGAGTACGCCGCGCGGGTGTCCCCACAGTCCCGATCCGGCCGGCAGGGGTGTGTCCCCGATGACGACGGCGAGTGGCTGGTTGGGGAAAAGGTTACCGTCCGCGGTGCGAGCGGTGAGGCTCGGGTTGTCCGCAATGGCCGTTCCGGTTCCAATGGCGATGGTGTCGTGTTGCGAACGCAACAGGTGAATGTACGTGCGCGATTCGGCGGAGGTAATCCACTGGCTGGTTCCGTCGCTCGCCGCGGTCCGACCGTCGAGGCTCGAACCCCACTTGGCGGTCACCCAGGGCCGCTTGAGGCGATTGGCGGTGAGCCACCGTTCGACAAGTTGGTAGCCCTCTCCCGACAACACGCCAGAAACGACGTCGATGCCGGCGGCACGCAGAGCATCTGCTCCACCGCTCGATTCGTCACCGGGATCGTCCAACGAATACACAACGCGGGCGATGCCGGCGTCGATCAGTGCTTTCGAACAGGGTCCGGTTCGGCCGGTGTGGTTACACGGCTCGAGAGTCACGACCGCAGTCAGCCCCTGTGCGCTGTCGACCTTGGACAGTGCGTCAACCTCGGCGTGCGTCGTTCCCGCACCGCGGTGCCACCCCTCGGCGACGATTGTTCCGTCGTCGTCCACGAGAACACACCCAACCTGGGGGTTTTCTCCGGTGCGGGGGCCGCGTTCGGCGAGCTCGCGGGCGCGACGCATGGCGTCGTCGTAGGTACTGACGGGCATTGGGACTCCTTCCGAGCAGGGAATCCGGGGTGGCGACAATCGGTCGCGGGGCTCACTCAGACACTGCGAAGCCCACCGTGCATCCTCTCATCCGGACTATAACCGTCGGTCTCGGAATTTCGCCGAGTCAACCGCTCGGCCGAGGCCTTACGGGTCGCGGACTTTAACCGCCGGCTCAGATTTTCACTGACCCCGGAGCACGTGCTCTGCACCTATGTTATCCCTCCGCGACCCCCACCGCCACGGCGATGTCCAAGAATCGTCCAAGGGTCAGGGGCGGGGAAGGAAGCCGACGGCGTCGTACACGCGGGCCAGTGTGGTCTCGGCAATCGTGTTCGCCCGCTCGGCGTTCACCGCGAGCATCCGGTCTAGTTCGGCGGGATCGGCCAACAACTC
>JAULYU010000088.1:0-3671 GCA_032117735.1 Microbacteriaceae bacterium | reverse complement strand
CGCCATTCGTTTGACGTTGTTACCGCGCGCGCAGTCAAGGCACTGAAGGGCCTGGTGCCGATGCTCACGCCACTGGTCGTCCCCGGGGGACAACTGGCCCTGTTGAAGGGTCAGCGCATCGACGAGGAAATAGATGCCGCTCGGTCGATTTTCAGTCGCCACCGTGTGACCGCGGTGAAATCGCAAACGCTGGGAATCGGTAAAGTGGAGGAGCCGACCCGATTGTTCACCGCGACCGTGGGGTAACCTAACGGAGGTTCGATGTTTCACGTGAAACATCCGCAAAGGTCCGAGCGGCAGCCGGCAGCAAGTTCCACGAAAGGGTGTGTGCAATGAGCGAAGCAGACGCGACACCCCTGGCAACGGAACTCATTGATTTGACGAGGCGCCGCACTGCGTTGGCACAACGCACAGCCCCACTCCCGAGCAACACGCGAATCGTCGCACTGTCGAACCAAAAAGGTGGGGTTGGTAAAACAACCACCGCGGTCAACATCGCATCGGCGTTAGCGCGGCTCGGCGCCCGAGTAATGGTGATTGATCTTGACCCACAGGGAAACGCATCAACAGCTCTCGGTATTGAGCATCACGCCAAAATCCCTGGTACATACGAAGTACTCGTTGGTTCGGCGTCGGTGCAGTCCGTCCTGCAACAGAGTCCGAACAATCCGAACCTCTCCTGTATTCCGGCGACAATCAATCTTGCGGGTGCGGAAATCGAACTCGTTCCCGCATCGGCGCGCGAGACGCGACTCAAGCGTGCCCTCGAGGAGTACTTGTCCACGACCGAAGACAAGCCGCACTATATATTTATCGACTGCCCGCCGTCGCTCGGATTGTTGACCGTGAATGCGTTGACGGCAGCGTACGAAGTTTTCATTCCCATCCAGGCCGAGTATTACGCCCTCGAGGGAGTCACCATGCTGTGGGACAACATCGCGATGGTCCAGCAATTTCTCAATCCCCGGGTCAGAATCACGGGAGTGTTGTTGACCATGTACGACCACCGGACAAACCTGTCACGTGAAGTGGCGGAGGAAGTCCGGCGCCACTTCCCGGACATTGTGTTTAGTTCGGTGATCCCCCGATCGGTCAGGGTTTCGGAAGCACCGAGCTTCCAACAGACCGTAATCGACTACGACCATGATTCGGTCGGCTCAATCGCGTATCGCGAAGCGGCAATCGAATTTGCCGAACGAGGAGTGAACTGACATGGCGGAAAAACGCACTGGGCTTGGCCGAGGAATCGGAGCCCTGATTCCCACCACGGGAGACGGAGTGTCCGACCGCGGTGTTGACGTCTTTTTCCCGTTGGCCGGGACTCAAGCCGGACGCGATGTGCCCGGCGCGCGCTTTCAACTGATTAACCCCCACAACGTCGTCCCCAATGCGGCCCAGCCGCGAACGGAGTTTCGACCCGAGGAGTTGGCCGAGCTCGAACACTCGATTCGTGAATTCGGCGTCTTGCAGCCGATCGTCGTTCGACCGCTGAGCGGGACAGGAGCAGACGCCACATTCGAGCTCGTTATGGGAGAGAGGCGCCTTCGTGCCGCGAAGGCTGTCGGGCTTACCGAGATCCCCGCGGTCATTCGCGACACGAAAGACGCGGACATGCTTCGCGACGCGCTGCTCGAAAATCTTCACCGCGCGAACCTCAATGCTCTCGAAGAGGCGTCGGCCTACCAACAACTGCTGTCTGACTTTGGAATCACTCAGGACGAGCTGGCCAAACGAATTGGGCGGTCGCGACCACAGGTGACCAACACACTTCGCCTACTCAAACTGCCGGTCAAGGTTCAGCAACGGGTCGCGGCCGGAGTGCTCTCAGCGGGCCACGCCCGCGCGATTCTCTCGGTGGCCGACGCAGCCAGTCAAGAAAAGCTTGCGACCAAGATTGTCAACGAAGAGCTGTCGGTCAGGGCCGCCGAAGCAGCCGCTGCGATGATGGGGCCGGGCACCGCAAAACCGGTCAAACCCAAACCCCGCCCCGGTTCGCGCCGAGACTATCTCGATGCGATTGCCACGCGATTGGGTGACAAGCTCGACACGAGAGTCAAGGTTGCGGTGGGAACAGCCCGCGGGACAATCACGATTGAGTTCGCGACGGTGGCGGACCTTAATCGAATCGCTGATGTGCTGGGCGTGTCGGAAAAGAACTAAAACATTGGGTCAGGCGTTATTTTTGGAGCTCGACTCAGGCCGTGATTAGGCGAGAAACTCGGCCAAATCCTGCTCCAGCGCTGGTCGCGGCTTGGCGCCCACCACGGTTTTGACAACCTCACCATTTCTGAACACCTTCATCGCGGGAATGTTGAGGATGTTGTATTGAACAGCGAGGTCGGGGAAGTCGTCCACGTTGAGCTTCACGATGTCGATTTTGTCCGCGTGCGCCTCGGCGATTGCGTCGAGGATCGGAGAGACCGCCCGGCACGGCCCGCACCACGGCGCCCAAAAGTCGACGATGACGGGCTTGTCGTTGAGGAGAACCTCCGCCTCAAACGTCAGGTCGGTAACATCGCGTGCGCTGCTCATGGGTTCCCTTTCCCGTAATGCTCCCTATCCTAACGAGTGCTAGTCAGCAGACGCCTCAAGGAAGTGCTGCGCGTCGATTGCGGCAACCGCGCCGGAGCCCGCCGCGACGACGGCTTGGCGGTAGGTCGGATCGATGATGTCCCCGGCCGCAAAAACACCATTCAGTGATGTGCGCGATGATCGCCCTTCCACCCAGACATTTCCCGTCTCCGTCAGTGTCACTTGGTCGGCAATAAGAGCGGTTCGCGGATCAGACCCGACGGCGATGAAAAGCCCGTCAACGTCAAGAGTGCGGGACGAGCCGTCAGCCATCGCGAGGGTGATACCCGCAACGGTATCTGCGCCGAGAATCCCCGTCACCGCGGCGTTCGTGACGAACTCGATCTTCGGATCGGCTTTCGCGCGATTGAGCATCGCGGGGGATGCGCGGAATTGGTCGGATCGATGAACGAGCAGGACTTTGTCGGCAAACTTCGTCAGGAACGTCGCCTCTTCCATTGCGGAATCGCCACCACCCACGACAGCAACCGTACGATTTCGGAAGAACGCTCCGTCACAGGTCGCACACCACGAGACGCCAAAACCGGAAAGGCGCGCTTCGTCGGCAAGGCCGAGTCGGCGATATTCGCTCCCCATGGACAGCACGACAGCTTTGGCTTCGATGACATCGCCATTCCCGACGGTGATCCGCTTGACGGGACCGGCGAGGTTGACCGCGGTGGCATCATCGAATAACAATTCGGCGCCAAAGCGTTCCGCTTGCGCCTGCATGCCCATCATGAGGTCCGGACCCATCACTCCCTCGGGGAACCCGGGGAAATTGTCAACGTCGGTGGTCTTCATCAGGTCACCGCCCATTTCCACACTGGAGGCAATAACAAGCGGGGATAGGTCGGCTCGTGCAGCGTAAATCGCGGCGGTGTATCCAGCGGGGCCGGAGCCAATGATGACAAGTTCGCGCACAAAGTCCCTTTCGACAACAGTCTGATGTCAGTTTACGGTCGCTTGTTCCCGCGCCGGAGCAGGGGAGCAATCAACGCCGCCGCGGAGGGGTCTCGAAGCGCCAGCAGCGTGAGTTGATACACGAGCCCCATCCCGAGTGCGATGAGAGCCGCAAAGGCCATATTGGCGAGCAGTGA
>JAULYU010000087.1:0-2779 GCA_032117735.1 Microbacteriaceae bacterium | reverse complement strand
ACTTGGTGTGCCAGACCGTCTTGGTCTCGACGAACGCCGCGATTCGCTCAAAAGCGCACTCGGTCGGTCCGAATACTCCGGGGCGCACGACGCGCATGAGAGTTTCTGCCGCCGACCGCTCGCAGTCCGTAGCGAGGCCGCGTTCCGCTCCGGTCAGGTCGATGGCGTTGACGTCGGCGTGAGACGCGAGCCACGGAGTCACCTCGGCGACCGAACCCGTCAGAATGTTGATCGCTCCGCCGGGGACATCACTCGTCGCCAGCACCTCCGCGAACGTCATCGCGGGGCACGGCGCCGACTCGCTCGCGAGCACCACGACGGTGTTTCCGGTGGTCAACGCCGGAGCGATCGATGCGACGAGCCCGAGCAGCGACGTTACATTTCCGGACGGCGCAACCAGCGCGACAACACCGGTCGGTTCGGGAACAGACAGGTTGAAGAACGGGCCGGCGACGGGGTTCGCCCCGCCGTGGACCTGCGCGAACTTGTCGGTCCATCCCGCGTGCCAGACGAGACAGTCAATCGCCGCGGCGACCTCGGCTCGGGCTTCCGCCGGTTTCACACCGGTCGCCAGGACAATCTCGGTCACGAACTGTTCCGCACGCCCCTCGAGCATCTCGGCGATTCGATAGAGGACCTGACCGCGGTTGTAGGCGGTGGCTCCGGACCACCCCGCCACGGCGGCTCGGGCGGCGACGACCGCGTCGCGCGCGTCCTTGCGGCTCGCCTGAGCGACGTTGGCGAGGAACTCGCCCGTGGGACTGGACACGGTGGTGGTTCGCCCCGATTCGCTGCGCGGGAACTTTCCGCCGATGAACAGCTTGTAGGTCTTGGGAACGGCGAGTCGGTTCATCGAGCACCTCCGGTGGCGAGATAGGCCGCGAGGCCGTGTCGGCCCCCTTCGCGTCCGTACCCCGATTCTTTGTAACCGCCGAACGGGCTGGTCGGGTCGAACTGGTTGAACGTGTTCGCCCAGACGACACCCGCCCGAAGCGAATCGACCACCCGCAACATGCGGCTCGCGTTGTTCGTCCACACCCCGGCACTGAGTCCGTAGGGCGTGTTGTTGGCCTTGGCGATCGCCTCGTCGGGCGTGCGGAAGCTGAGCACCGACAACACCGGTCCGAAAATCTCGTCTTTCGCCACGGTGTGACTCGTCGTCACATTGGTAAACAGTGTCGGGCGAAACCAGAATCCGGCCGAGGGAATCTCGCAGTCGAGCGTCCAGCGGTCGGCGCCCTCCGCCTCGCCGGTCGCCGCAATCGCGGTGATGCGGTCGAGTTGCGCACGCGAGTTGATCGCACCGATGTCGGTGTTTTTGTCGAGCGGGTCACCGAGGCGCAGTGTCGACAGCCGGCGCGTGAGTTTCTCGACCACCTCGTCCTGGACGTTCTCCTGCACGAGGAGGCGCGAACCCGCGCAACACACGTGACCCTGGTTGAAGAAGATTCCGTTGATGATGCCCTCGATCGCCTGGTCCATCGCCGCGTCGTCGAAGATGATGTTGGCGCCCTTGCCACCGAGTTCCAGAGTGAGCCGGGTGTCCGTGCCGGCGAGGGTGCGGGCGATGCCGCGTCCCACCGCGGTCGACCCGGTGAACGCGATCTTGTTGACACCCGAGTGCTCGACCAGAGCCTGACCGGCGACACCACCGAGACCGGGGAGGATGTTGACCACGCCGGCGGGAAGCCCGGCCTGTTGGCACACGTCAGCGAACAGCAGAGCCGTCAACGGAGTGGTCTCAGCGGGTTTCAGTACGACAGTGTTTCCCGCGGCGAGCGCAGGTGCCACTTTCCACGCCAACATCAGCAGCGGGAAGTTCCAGGGGATGATCTGCCCGGCGACTCCTAGTGACGAGGGGTTCGGACCGAGTCCTGCGTAATCGAGTTTGTCGGCCCACCCGGCGTAGTGAAAAAACCACGCTGCGACGAGAGGGATATCGATGTCGCGGGTTTCGCGAATCGGCTTCCCGTTGTCGAGGGTCTCGGCGACGGCGAACTCGCGGGCGCGCTCTTGAATCAACCGCGCAATTCGGAACAGGTATTTGCCGCGTTCGGCTCCGCTCATCTTCGACCACACGGTGTCATAGCTCTTTCGAGCAGCCGCAACGGCGCGGTCCACATCGGAGCCATCAGCGAGGGCGATTTCGGCGATGGGTTTTTCGGTTGCGGGCGAGATGGTCGTCATCGACCCACCGTGACCGTCCGACCACTCCCCATCGATGAACAGGCCGTACGACTTCTGAAGTTTCAGAATCGCGGTCGATTCGGGCGCGGGGGCGTAATCACGAAATGTCATCAGGGTGTCCTAGTCCACGGTCACGTAGTCGGGGCCGCTGTAGTGGCCGGTGGTCATCTTTTGACGTTGCAGCAGAACGTCGTTGAGCAAACTGGACGCGCCAAAGCGGAACAGGTGCGGGTGGATCCACTCGTCCCCCGCAACCTCGGCGACCGCCACTAGATACCGAATCGCGTCCTTGGACTGTCGAATACCACCCGCCGGCTTGACGCCGATGCGCTCGCCCGTCAGGGCGAACCAGTCCCGAACGACCTCCAGCATCAGCACGGTAGTGGGCAGGGTCGCCGCGGGCTGCACTTTGCCGGTCGAGGTCTTGATGAAGTCGGCGCCCGCCAGAATCGCGAGCCAGGACGCGCGCGTGATGTTGTCGTAGGTGCGGAGTTCGCCCGTTTCCAGGATGACCTTGAGGTGCGCGTGGGTTCCGTCGGGGCGTTCGCAGGCCCGCCGGATGGCGACGATTTCGGAAAACACCGTGTCGAGA
>JAULYU010000086.1:0-5561 GCA_032117735.1 Microbacteriaceae bacterium | reverse complement strand
CTCCGACGACCGGCGAACCTTTTGCGTCACCGACCATGACCTTCCAAGCCGCACCGGCGGCAAACGCAGGTGAATCAGAGGTCACGATTGACGACGACACCGACACGGCAGACGGCACCTCGACCTCGATTGTGACGGTGACGGTCAAAGACCAGTACGGCGACCCAGTGGGCGCCGGGGAATCGGTGTGTTTCTCGGTGACGAACGGAGACGGCACGATCAGCAATGGACCGTGGGTAACGGATGCCAACGGTCAAGTCACCACAACGGTGACCGCTCCCACCACGTCGGGCCAGACGCAGATCAATGCCGCACTCGGAACCTGCGACTCGCCGCAGGGGTCAATTGGAACTGTGAACTACAACCACGACCCAGGCCCTGCGGATGCTCCCACCTCGGACGTGACAATCGAATCGGACACGGCTGACTCGGACGGTACGACCCAAACCACGGTCACTGTCGTTGTTCGTGACGCGAACGGGAACCCTGTCGGTGCCGGGCAGTCGGTGTGCCTCGTGCTTGCTGACGGAACCGGTGCCCTCAGTGCAGGACCGTGGGTCACGGATAGTGAGGGTCAGATTACCGCCACGGTGACCTCGCCAGCGTCTCCTGGATTTGCTCAAATCGATGCGACCCTGGGAACCTGCGATGCGCCTGGTGCGTCTATCGGAACCGTGAACATTGACTTTGTCGAACGCCCTACCGAACCACTCGCGAATACTGGCCAGTCGTTGCCGTTACCGCTTCTCCCCGCGGCATTGCTGGCGCTCGGAATCATGATGGCTGTTACGAACCGTGCGCGTCGCCAGGTGAATTAGCCCGCTAGTCTGTCCGAGAAAGAAGGGCGGGCGTTGTGGCACGGCTGGCTGGAAAAGCGGCGGCGGAGTTCGTAGGGACCGCTCTGTTGGTCTGTGTTGTGGTCGGCTCGGGCATCATGGGCGCGAACCTCTCGTCCGACGCGGGTGTCGCTCTCCTCATCAACGCGCTGTCCACCATTTTCGCCCTAGCGTTGCTGATTGTGGTGATTGGCCCGATAAGCGGTGCCCATTTCAATCCCGCGGTCTCCCTCGTCAACGTCTTTTCGCGGCTGCAGCCAGCCCGCGAGGCCGGCGTGTACATCGTCGCTCAAACAGCAGGAGCGATTGTCGGTGCAATTCTTGCCAACGTGATGTTCGATCTGGCCGCCCTTCAGATTTCAGAGCGCTATCGAACGAGCCCGGGAATGCTCGTCGGCGAGGTCGTCGCGACCGCCGGACTAATCGCCATCATCGGCATCCTGTCCGCGCGAAAGCAAACCGCAATCATTCCCGTCGCGGTGGCGGCGTGGATAGGCTCGGCATACTTCTTCACGTCCTCGACGTCGTTTGCGAACCCAGCGGTGACTGTCGGTCGAATGTTCACGGACACGTTTGCGGGAATAGCACCCGAGTCGGTGTTACCGTACATCGCGGCCCAACTCGTCGGCGCAGCGATCGGCGCAGCCGTGGTTTTGGCAGTGACTAAATCGGCTCCAACTAGCGCAGTGTGAGGGCGAGCACGAACTGCCCACCACCTGGGTTGATCTGGGTTGAAAATTCGAGGTCGGAAGCGAGTCGGGACAAGCGGTCGAGCAACCAGTCCGACGCCTGCCGTGCATCGGCTTCGTCGGGGCACCGCGCCACGATTTCGCGACCGCCTTTCGCCCGGAGCCGTTCGACGGCTTCGACGATGGGGGACGGGTCGACCACAAACAGGTCTGTTGACCACGGAACGACGGGGGAGTTCTTGCCCTTCATCGTGTTACACGCGCGGTGGGCAAGTCGCTCGACCGCGACCGCACCCTTCTTGACGCGGGTCGCGGCGTAACTGTCGACGCTCGGACCGAGGTCGGAATTCACCGAAGCGTCGGGGTCGACCGGTTTGTCACACAACCAACACAACCAGTTGTCCTTGTCGCCGACTCCCGAAATATCGCTCATGGTCCGAGGCTATGCCAACGGGGACGAGTCGTCATCGTTAGCGGCCAACAACGCACGAAGGGTTTCCTCGGCGGTCGTCACAATCTCGTATGTCTGCGCAATCAGTTCTTCGGCCGACTGGGAGGTGAGCAAATCAAAGCGATCGAGTTCACCGATCGGTAAAATCCCGGCCATCTGCCAAACCGCGCTCATGGGGTCGTCGCTGAGCGCGATGTCCGCCCCGAACAACAAATCGCCGAACTCGCTGGCGAGCGCGAGCAGTTTCCGCACCTGGGATTCGAGGTGTACCCGAGCGGGCATCAGACTGTCGTCCCAGATCAGGTCGGGGATCAATTCGATGTCGGCAATCGGGTAGGGGTCGTCGGGCAACCAGTCCGTGACGGTGAAACGCTGTGCCCCGAACGATTCGAGCCCCAGAAATTCGTCCGTCGTGCCGATTTCAGTGACTGAGGCGATTGTTCCGACGGACATCCGATTGTCACCACCGCCGACTTCGGACCCGCGCGAGACCAGCACCACACCGAATTCGGGTCGGTCGGAACCCATCAGGTCGCCGAGCAGTTTCAGATAGCGCTCCTCAAAGATCCGCAGCGTCAGGGGCATTGACGGGAAAAGAACCGAACCAAGCGGGAACATGGGCATCACGGTCATGGCGCTACCACCCCCGTGTTCCGGGCGCACCCTTGAAGGGCCCAACGATGTTTTTCGTGATCCAACCGCCGTAGAAGTCGCCCTCCTGAGGGATCGCGACGTCGTCGCCGACCCGACATTCGTCCACGCGACTGGCGTACATCGCGACTTTGCCGGCCAAGGACTCGAATCCGGGCGACGGGTTATCGTAGGTCCACGCGACCCGTTCGATTCGTTGATCGCCGACCACAATGTCGAAATACGAGGCCACCCCCTTGAATTCGCAGAAGGTTGATCCATCGACGGCGACTAAAACTCCCCCGGTGAAGTCATCGATGGGCAGATAGTAGGTGGGTGGGTGGGACGTCTCGAGAACACGAACGGACGCGTTGGTCGACACGAGTGTCACTCCGCCGTGCGTCACCGTGATGTGGGACGAAACAGGTTCGACTCGGGGAGGGCGCGGATAGTCCCACACCGATTCGGTCACGATTTTGCCCGCCATTTTTTCAGCCTAGTTGACCGAGTTCATCGCCGAGACTCGGCGGGTACACCCGACTCAGGGCGTGCCCAGCGTTCCGATTTTGAGTGATTCCAACTGCGCATTTGGTGCGCTGTCGGACCCGTGCTTGCCCCCGAATTGGGCGGTTCCGTCGACACCACAAATCTGTGAAATAGCAGCCAACCCGCCGGGGTGACGGGATGCGAACGGTGTCACGTCGTACACATTTCCATCAACAATCGTCCAGCAATCCTCGGCGGTGGAGTGCTTGGCCACTTCCGCCGCGGAAAACACAGTGGGGTCATCCTCGTCGTTTTCCGGCGGCGCGCTCTCGGTTTCCACGGGTTGTTCGGCGACGGGAACGGGTTTCCCCCACGTCGCCTCGGCGCCGGAATGACCGACCAGGAATATCACTACCAGCACCTGCGCTGCGGTGAAAACAAGGACACCACCGAGAATTCGGCGCACCAGAACCGACTCTGACCGTCGGGACACGAGCCACCAGACGACAGCGATAACGAAGAAAACACCGACCCACAGCGGGACGTTCTCGCCCAGCTCTTCGTGACGTTCGGTGATTCCGATTCGTTCGGCGAGTGCCTCACCCGATTCTTTGGCGACAAATGCGAGCGGAACGGTGATCCCGAGAAGAACGATCAGTGCGCCGGCGAAGCGTTTGCGGAACGCGGTGTTGAAAACCGCGACGATGAGCCCGAGCGCGGCGAGGGGGACGAGCACGACCACGGAGTGGATGACCATAGGGTGGACGGGAAGTCCAGCGACGACGTCGAAAAGTGAATCCATAGTGAAGGAGCATAGTTACCGAACCTGTGAAATACAGCCAGAACCACCGAATCGTTCGGCTCGTCAACCTGAATTATGATGGACAGGACAGGGGGGGGCTCAGCGCCTTCCATCACGAGAGGCACACAGATGAGTGACCGCAAGAACAGCTTCGACATCCGCCCCATACTCGAGTCCATCAGTGACACCATTCGCTCCGCCGGAGACTCGATGTCATCGTCGATGCGCCCCGCCGAAGTGTGGACCGAGTCGGGTTTGCGCACCGCAATTTTGCGCGCACTGGTGAGCGGACCGAAGACCGGACACGACATTATCGGCAGCATTCACGATGCCAACTCGTGGGGAATCAAGCCGGCCGCGTCGAAGGTGTACCCGCTGCTGGAGAGCTTGCTCGACGAACTGCTCGTCACGGTCGCCGTAGTCAAGGACCGCAAGGTGTACACGTTGACGAAGGCGGGCAAGGCCGCCGAAAAGTCGCTCACCGACGAGCCCGTGTCGGGCGAGGCCGCGACCGGATCGGGGTGGGACATGTCCCAGTGGGCCGACCTCAACGGAAACCTCACCACCGCGTCACGGCGTCTGGCGCGGACGGCGTTCGATGTTGCTCGGCACGGAACGAAGGAACAACAGGAAGCCGCCGCCGTCGTGATTGACGACGCGCGTCGAAAGCTCAACGAAATTCTTGCGGCGAAATAGTCGGTGAAGAGTCGGTATCGCCGCATCCTGCGGTTCGCGGCGTTCGCGCTCATCCAGACGTGGTGGTTCGAACTCGTTCTTCCGAAGTTTGGACTGAAGAAGTGGGTCGCCGCTCGCCGAATTGCGCGCTATCGCGCGATGGCCCGTCGGTTTAGTGTCCTGGCCGCGAGCCTCGGGGGTCTCATCATCAAGGCGGGACAGTTCGCGTCGTCACGACTGGATGTGTTGCCCGCGGCGATCACCGCTGAACTCGAATCGCTGCAGGACGATGTTGCCCCCGAGCCTTTCGACACCATTCGGGCGCTGATCGACAAGGAACTGTCGATGCCGCTCGACCTCGCCTTCGAATCATTCGACGAGTCGCCCATCGCGGCGGCGTCGCTCGGGCAGGCCTATCGCGCGCGACTGGCACCCAACCTTGCCCGCGATTTTGGTGTGACCAACGTTGTCGTCAAGGTCTTGCGTCCCGGTATCGAGGACATCGTCGAGGTCGACCTTCGGGCACTTCGGCGGATCGGGATGTGGTTGTCCCGAATCACACTGATTGCCCGGCGCACCGATGCGCCGGCTCTCGTGGAAGAATTCGCGGAGGTGAGTCTCGACGAGGTCAACTATCGTCACGAGGCGATCAACCTCGAACGTTTTCGAGCCAACTTTGGAACGGATTCCCGTGTCACCGTCCCCGACGTCGTGTGGGAGCGTTCGACCCAGCGAGTTCTGACACTCGAAGACGTGACCGCGATCAAAATCAACGACGTCACGGCATTGCGTGCGGCGGGTATCAACCCCAACGCGGTGGCCGCCGAGCTCGCTCGCGTCACGTTCGAGCAAATCTTTAACCACGGGTTCTTCCACGCCGACCCGCACCCGGGGAACATCTTCGTCACCCCGTCGAGGTCTTCGAAAATTGACGACTTCACACTGACATTCATCGATTTCGGGATGATGGGGGAAATCGACGACCAACTGCG
>JAULYU010000085.1:0-3991 GCA_032117735.1 Microbacteriaceae bacterium | reverse complement strand
CCGCCGGGGGTGAGCCCCTCGAACGCAGAGTAAGCGGGAACGCCATCGCCCTTATATATCTGCACGTCGATGAGCGCAGTTTCAATCGCAGGGTTGTAGGCGGCCCCCGTCGTCCCCTGAACGCAGTGCGGCGGCCAAGTCGACACCCAATCAGGCTTCGCGGCGAAATGTCCCCCATTGTCGCCGGTCGGGGAGTGCCAGTCGCGCGAGGCGATAATCAGCGCGTATTGGTTGCGATGGTCACGAGCGTAGGCAGTGATTGCGGTTGCGGTGACGTTTCCGCCTTTCACCGCGAGAGATCCGCCCTCGGTGAAGTCATTTTGCACATCGATGACCAGCAGTGCTCGTCGGACCTGTTTTTTAGAACGACGCAAGGTTTGTCCCACAGGAGTACATGCCCGCGACGACATTGTCTATGGCCGCTTTCGCGTTGGAATCGACTTTTCCGCGGGCGACAACCACAAAGTAGGTGCGTCCGCCGCGTTTGGTGTCGATTCGTCCGGCGAGAGCATAGACGCCATCGATCCAGCCCGTCTTCGCTTGCACCTGTCCCCGCGCGACCGCGGCCGAACCAGTGAATCGCGCTGCGAGAGTCCCCGACGTTCCGGCGATGGGGAGAGCCTTACCGATAGCGGCGAGGAGCTTGTCCCCCTCAAAAATTTGCGTGACGAGTTCGACGACGGCGCGGGGGGGAAGGAGGTTCTTCGCGGATTGCCCACTGCCATCGATGAGGGTTCCCCCCGTCAGGTCGACGCCAATCGCGTTCAACGAACCAAGCACCAATTGTTGGATTGAATCGGCGCTTCCGTCAAAACCGGCCTTAACCGATGACGCGCGCATCAAAAACTCGGCGAGTGCGTTGTCCGAGTTCAACAACATTTGCGACACCAACGATGACACGGGTGCGGAACGAACCGAGGCGAGTTCGCGGGCATTGCTCGGGGCGCTTTGGAAGTCGATTTCGACGGGGCCGGCACCGTTGCCCGCCTGCGCGAGTGCGCTCACGAACGCACGCGCAGCGCGACCCGCAGGGTCCGTCGAGCGGGGGCTGACATCGACACCGGGGTTGGCGCGGTCGCCGTCGACCATGAATGGGACGATCAGTGGGTGATAGCCGATCGTTCGTTCGGATTCGGGCCACGACGGGTGCCACGCGTCGTCAATGGGGAACATCGACAAATCGACCAAAACCCGCGTGATGGTGGGGTTCTCCGGATATTTCGCTTGATAGGCGGCCACCGTTTGGGTCGCGAGTTCGGACAGGCTGGCCGCTCCCGAATACACGCTGGTTCCGCCGGCACGAAGCGTCGGGTCGCCCCCGCCAATCACGATGACGGTTCCCGCGGTCGACCCGTCTACCACTCGGGTCGTGAGCCGCCCTCTGGGTCCCAGCGTGCCAAGCGCCACCGTGGCGGTCAGAAGTTTGACGACGCTCCCCATGGCGATGGGCTCGTCGGCGTTGTCCGAGAGCAGTTCGTTGCCGGTTGCGCCATTAATTGCGAGTGCCGTCTGCGTTCCGAGCGATCGGGCCCGGAGCGATTTACTGATGGAACAGGTTCGAACCCCCTCGGGGTCGACGATGTCAGCGGGAAGTGGCCGCGCATCGGCCGTGGGAACCACCTCGGGAACGCTCGATGAGGCTGAGGCGAAGAATCCGCCGGCGAACGACGCACCCGCGACAACGACCCCGACGAGTCCGAGCACGAGGAAAGGGTTGAGTGGACGCTTCGCTGTCGTCGGCGTCTCGGTCTGTTCCGCGGTCATCGTGTGTGTCCTCCCCTCCAGCCATCGTCTCGAGCCGACTACGAGGTTCGAACTCGTGACCTTCTGTTTACAAGACAGATGCTCTACCAGCTGAGCTAAGTCGGCGACGTCCCCAGAGTACCAAAAGCGCCCCCGGGACCGCGGGTGCTACTGGGCGCCCGCCGCGGTGACGACCGCTCGGAGGAACTCTTCCGAGCTGAATGGCAGCGCCGCCGCCTGGTCATAGGACGGGTTGAACTGTTTCCCGTTGATCAGGACGGTCGGGGTTCCCGACACGCCGGTGAACTTCTTATCCAAATTGTTGATGGCGATGTCCCCCGCAATGGCGCGTTCGGTGCTCGATTTCACCCAGTCCTCGAAAGTCCCGTCGGTGATGCAGGATTCGACTTCGGGTCCCGCACCCGCACCCTTCGCCAACTCGATGAGTTGGTCGTCGGTCAACCCTTCGGTTCCTTCTTCGGGTTGATTCGCGAACAAGGAAAGGTGGAAATCAAGGAACGAGTTGGGGGAGTTGTTGGCGACACACCCCGCGGCGTTCGCCGCGCGCAGCGAATACTGGGTTCCCTGCGATCGGTTGGTCAGAATTGCGATGGGGTGAATCTCAATGGTGGCGGCGCCACGTGCCAACAGGTCGGCAATCGCAGCGCTGTTCGCTTCTTCGAATTGCCGGCAAATCGGACACAGGTAGTCGACCCACAGCGCAATCTCCACGACCGTGTCATCATTCGCGGGAGCCGCCACCGGGCTCGAATCTGCTTCCAGCGCCGGCGTCTGCACGGCAACGTTGCCGGAACCAATCTTGATTCCGTCGCTCTGCATGTTGAGCGGGCCCGGACCCGCCGGCTGGAATCCCGCCACGATCACGGCGGCGAGCACGCCGATCACGGTAAGAGAGGTTGCCCCCAACCCCAATTGGATCAGGAGGCGGTTTCGCTTTTCGCGGGCGCTGCCTTTGAGTCGCATTTCGCGGGCCTTTTCGCGGGCCAATTCGCGGGCTTGATTGTTCTTCGGGCGCTGGGCGTTCATAACGTGGTTTCCTGACTTCGGTGCGCTGTCTGCGCGACGGTCGTGACAACTTCCCTAGTTTAGCGCGGATGCTCGGAACGGCAATTTCGCCTAGCCTTCCTCCGCCACAACTGACATACTGGGGACGTCGACCAACGATGTTCGACGCATTCCATTCACTACGGATCGTCCGGCACGTGCCTGCCGGTGAAGGAGATGTAATCATGGCAAGTGTGACATTTAAGAAAGCCACAAAACTGTACACCGGGGTTCCTACTCCGGCAGTTGACGAGATAGAACTCACGGTTGAAGACGGCGAATTCCTCGTCCTTGTCGGTCCGTCGGGATGTGGAAAATCGACAACACTCCGCATGCTCGCGGGGCTCGAAGAGGTCGACTCGGGACAGATCTTCATCGGCGACCGTGACATCACGAACCTCGCTCCCAAAGACCGCGACATTGCGATGGTGTTCCAGAACTACGCGCTGTATCCGCACATGACGGTCGCGGAGAACATGGGTTTTGCGCTCAAAATCGCGGGGGTCGCGAAGGACGAGCGCGCCGCGCGAGTTCTCGAAGCCGCGCGCTTGCTCGACCTCGAGCCGTATCTCGACCGCAAGCCGAAGGCCCTTTCGGGTGGCCAGCGCCAGCGCGTCGCGATGGGACGGGCGATTGTTCGCAAGCCCCAGGTGTTCCTCATGGACGAGCCGCTGTCGAACCTCGACGCCAAACTTCGCGTTCAGACCCGCACCCAGATCGCGTCGCTCCAGCGCCGGCTCGGCGTCACGACGGTCTATGTCACCCACGACCAGACCGAGGCCTTGACCATGGGTGACCGCATCGCGGTGCTCAAGGACGGCGTGTTGCAGCAGGTCGGAACTCCGCGCGAACTCTACGAAGCCCCGGCGAACTCGTTCGTCGCCGGCTTCATCGGGTCACCCGCGATGAACCTCTTCCCCGCCGAAATCGTGAAGGGCGGAGTGAAGTTCGGAACGGACACCGCAAAGATTGCCGACAGCGTCATCTCCTCGGCGAAGGGACCCACTGTGACAATCGGTGTTCGCCCGGAAGACCTCGACATCTCACAATCGAAGACGGGAATCGCGATGGAGGTGCTCGTCGTCGAAGAGCTCGGAGCCGACGGTTACCTGTACGGTGAGGCCACATCGGCCGGCGAAAAAATGGACGTGGTCGTTCGGGTTGACGGTCGCAACCACCCCTC
>JAULYU010000084.1:0-16796 GCA_032117735.1 Microbacteriaceae bacterium | reverse complement strand
TCGGATGAAGAGAATCGATGATGCTGAGGACCGATTCGCGAGATTTAAGAACACCCTCGATGTCGCTCGCGAGGTGCCAGACGTTGGACAGTTTTAACGTGAAGGGCGTGGATGCTCCGACAATCGAACGACAGTGGGGTGCCAGTGCCGTGAGCACCGACTGCATCGCGAACTCGTGTTCGTCGCGGTCCTTCGCGCTGTCCGCGAGCGCACCGGCGGCGGCGGCGTCCGAGAGGGGGTCGATGCCGCGTGCCGCGCTGCCCGCGAGGACACGGGTGTGAACCCGGCGGTCGCGGACCCCCACGAGAGTTTCCGGCGAAGCCCCCCACAGCCCATCAACCGCAAAAATGTGGCAGTCGGGGTATTCGTCGGCCAGTTTGATGAGCGGCGCGCGTTCGTCGCCGGGGGTCACCACGTGGCCGGTGATTGCCCTCGCCACGACGACCTTGCCAAAACCCGAATCGAGACGACCGAGAGCGGCCCGAACCCGGTCGCGGTAAATCGAGTCGATGTGGGGCCATTCGACAATCGGCGGCGAGCCGACCGAACGACGAGGCGCGACGGTCGATGCGAGGTCGTCACCGATTGTGATCGTGGTCACGTCGCGCCCCCGCCGAACAATGGTCACGCGCGGGACCACGAGGGACGCCTCACCGTCGGGGTCGAATGAACCGCTGCCGATGGCGTGAATGTAGGGGCGGTACGCGGGCTGAACGGTCAACAGCGCTTCGGACAGCCGCGCACCGAGTTCCGCGAACCGGTGAGGACCGCTCGCGGTCCACCGCGCATGCTCGCCGACACCCACGATTTCGCGGTCGCCCGTGCGGAAATACAGTGGCCTCGACGCGCTCGCGTACTCGATCACCGGACCGAATCGGGCGAGCGGCGTGACGTCACGCGAGACGACGGAAGGGTTCGCGAACATCACGGGTTAAGGCTACTCACGCACGGGTAGAGTTGGTAATCGTGACGAGTGCTGACCTGGGCAAGGACCCCGACGAGGTTGCCGCCATGTTCGACGACGTTGCCCCGGGCTACGACCGAACCAACGCGATCCTCTCGATGGGAACCAGCGCGCTGTGGCGCATCGCCACTGTTCGCGCTCTCGGAATCTCGCCCGGCGACCGGGTTCTCGATATCGCCGCCGGAACGGGTACCTCGAGCGTTGCCATTGCACGAGCGGGTGCTCGAGTCACTGCACTGGATTTCTCCCCGGGTATGGTCGCCGTCGGACGTCAACGCCACCCTGAAATCGACTTCGTCGAGGGCGACGCGACCGCTCTGCCATTCGACGACGCGAGTTTCGAGGCGGTCACCATCTCGTTCGGTTTGAGAAACGTCAACGACCCCCACGCGGCGCTCGCGGAGATGCGCCGAGTCCTTGTCCCCGGCGGGCGACTTGTCATCTGTGAGTTCACGACGCCGCCCAGCGGTGTCGTTCGCGCGGCGTACAACTTCTATCTTGCGAAAGTTATGCCGCGCATCGCGGAACTCGCCAGTACCAACCCTGCCGCCTACACCTACCTCATGGACTCGATTCGGGATTGGCCGGCGCAAGGCGTTCTCGCGGGTTGGTTACGCGAGGCGGGTTTCACTAGCGTCGGGTACCGCAACCTGACGGGCGGGGTCGTTGCTCTTCACCGCGGTAGGGCGCCGATGGGAACCGATCGATGAGCCATCAGAAATCCATCAGCTCGAACTTCGGGCTCGCCGACGCGCTGTCGTCGACGCCGGAGGAACGTGAGCTCGTCACGCGGCTCAATGCGGGCGTCACCCGGATGGAACAATCGCTCGAGTCAAACCTTCACTTCGGCGACGCACATACGGACACCATCGCTCGGTACCTGTTCGAAGCGGGCGGAAAAAGGGTTCGACCGTTGTTGGCACTCATCGCCGCCGAATACGGTGACCCGACCCGCGAGGACATCATCATGGGCGCCCAGGTTGTCGAACTGATTCACCTCGCCACCCTGTACCACGACGACGTCATGGATGATGCGGACCTTCGCCGAGGCGTGCCCACCACCCACACGGTGTGGTCCAACTCGGTGGCAATCATCACCGGTGACCTCCTGCTCGCCCGCGCGAGTTCGCTCGCGTCGACCCTCGGCGACGACATGGTGCGCTTACACGCAGCGACCTTTGAACGTTTGTGCCTTGGTCAGTTGCACGAAACGACCGGACCTCAAAACGGCGCGGACGCGGTTGCCCACTACCTTCAGGTACTCGCGGACAAGACGGGCTCACTGATTGCCTCGAGCGCCGTTGTCGGCCTGATGACGTCGGGTGCACCGCGTGAGTTCATGGCACCACTTCGCGAATACGGTGAAAAAATCGGTGTCGCTTTTCAGATCATTGACGACGTGCTTGATCTCGATGGCGGGGAAACAGGTAAGGAAAAGGGAAACGACGTGCGCAACGGTGTTGCGACGCTCCCGATGCTGCTAGCGCGCGCAGCGGACGATTCCGAATCCGCGTCCCTCGTCACGCGAATCGACAGCGCAATCGAAGCGAAAGACGACTCTGCGTTCGCCGCGCTCATCGACGAACTTCGAGCGAGTCACCACACGACGGAAACCGTCGCACGGGCTCGTCGCTGGGCGACCGAAGCGGTCGATGCGCTTGATATTCTTCCCGATGGACTTCCCAAGCAAGCTCTCGTGCGATTCGCATCGCGCGTCATTGACCGTACACAATAGGACGATATGAAATTTCGACTTGCCATCGTTGGTGCCGGACCGGCGGGAATCTACGCCGCCGACATCCTGCAGAAATACGAACGGGCGTTTGACGTATCGATTGACCTGTTCGATCGGCTCCCGGCCCCCTACGGACTGGTCCGATACGGTGTCGCCCCGGATCACCCCCGAATCAAGGGAATCATCAACGCACTTCGCGATGTGCTCGATTCGGGCGGCATTCGGATTTTCGGGAACGTCAACTTTGGGACCGACATTACGCTCGCCGACCTCAAACGGCATTACCACGCCGTGATTTTCTCGACCGGCGCAATTCGTGACGCCGAGCTCAACATCCCGGGGATCGACCTCGACGGTTCTTACGGCGCAGCCGATTTCGTGTCGTGGTACGACGGTCACCCCGACGTGCCGCGCGAGTGGCCACTGCACGCGAAAGAGGTCGCGGTCATCGGAAACGGAAACGTTGCGCTGGATGTCGCACGGATGCTCTCGAAGCACGCGGACGACCTTCTGCCGACGGAAATTCCCGACAACGTTTACCAAGCGCTGAAGTCGAGTCCGGTCACCGATGTCCACGTCTTCGGGCGACGTGGACCGATGCAGGTCAAATTCACCCCCCTCGAACTTCGCGAGCTCGGTGAACTCGACGATGTGGACATGGTTGTGTACGACGAAGATTTCGACTATGACGACGCGTCCAAGGCGGCGATTGAATCGAACAAACAAATCTTTGTCATCAACAAGATTTTTTCCCCGTGGCGTGAGGCCGAGACTGGAACGGCCAGCCGCCGACTTCACTTGCACTTCTTTGCCAACCCCGTCGAGGTCGTTGGTACAGACGGTGCGGTCAGTGCGTTCCGTTTCGAACGCACCGAACCCGATGGTGCTGGCGGTGTCCGTGGTACCGGGGAAATGCGCGAAATCGCCGTGCAAGCGGTTTACCGTGCCGTTGGCTATTTCGGGTCACGCCTCGACGGCGTTCCATTTGACGATCGACACGGCATCATCCCGAACAACGAGGGCCAAGTTCTCGACGACAACAACGATGTCGTTCCCGGTGTGTACGCAACCGGGTGGATCAAGCGCGGGCCCGTCGGACTGATCGGGCACACCAAGTCCGACGCGATGGAGACCATCGCCCGACTCGTCAAAGGCCAAGCGTCGTGGTGGTCGCCCGCAGAACCGGCCGAAGAAGCAATCCCCGAACTGCTCGATTCGCGAGGCGTGCAGTTCACCAACCTCGACGGTTGGCACCACCTTGACGACTACGAGAAATCCCTGGGTGAGCCGCACGGTCGTGAGAGAATCAAGGTCGTCGATCGAGAAGAGATGCTTCGTGTTTCGGCGGGATAAGTCACTCCCACTCGACGCGGACCTCATCAAGGCGCTCTACCGTGGAGTCCTTCGGCGCGAACCGACCCCCGTCGAAATAAGCAACTTAAACAATGCGTTGTCAAACGCGGTAAGCGTCGAGCATGCGCTGAAGGACATGCTGTCATCCCACGAGTTCGGGGTGATGGTGTTAGCTGAATTGGTTAACAGTTACGCGACTCGTGTTCCGGATAATCCGGTCTTTTTCCTTCACATTCCCAAGACCGCCGGGACCTCTTTTCGACTGGCATTGACCGAAACGATGGGAGTCCCCGCTTTTCTGTTGTACGTTCACACGACGTGGCAGGGCTTTGGACGAGATGCAACAATGCAGTTTTGGCCGTTGTGGGCGGGTCACGCCGGAGTATCCGCGTTTCCAGCAACTCATCGTGGAATTACCGTTTTCCGCGAGCCACGCAGCAGAATTCTGAGTCTTTTTCGCCAACAGCAGCGTGAATTTGCTTGGGGTGCGGATGGAAAGATTCAGAAGCGGTTCGACGACTTCAACATGGTGCGACCACCTGGGGTCACAGTGACGGCCGGTTTCAGCCAGTGGGTGAGTGCCCCACGCACCACGATGTCATGGTTTATCGAAGTTCCAGCCACCGAGGGCGAACACCTGTGGAACGGCCAACCGTCGGCAAAATTTCTCAATTCGCTCAGTCCGACCGATGTTCGCCTTTCGCTATCACGGTCATTATCACGGTTTGACGCAGCAGCCTGGGTGCACGATTCCGACGCCATGAGTCACGCCATCAGCCACGTGACCAACGTTGATTCTGTCGCACTCCTGGGTCGCGAAAACCAATACGAGCCATTATCCGACGTTGATCTTGTCCGCCTCCAACCGTCAGATCTCGAGCATCTCAAACGGCACGCTCATGACGATCACCTTTTGTTCGAAATTGCGGCGGAACAAGGCTTGATTCCCCCGCTCGACCCGGACATTGCGGATGCAGAATTCGAGCGCACGGCCCAACGCCTGGGTTTTGTTCTCCCCTAGGGCGTAACGAGACCGTCGGTGATTTTCGCCGCCCAGGCGTCCACATCGTGAGGAAGTGCGTCACGTCTGATTGTTGACACGATTGACGACCGGTGGGTTTTTCTCGACAACGAACGGATGGTCGCAATGGCCGCATCGGATTCATCGAATACGTCGAGGACCCCGCCGTACAGGTTTTTGAGGTGGCGACTCAGGTCGTTAGGCGTCGTGATGACCGGCGTTCCGACAGCGATTGATTCAAGAACGGGAAGCCCGTAACCCTCAGCGTCCGAGATATAGACAACTGCGAGAGCCTCCGCCATCAATGTCGCAAGTTCAGTGTCGTTCAGTCCCGAGACCAATCTGAACACATTTCGATTTCGCAGAATCCTACTGACCAAGGCGAACTGGTGCTTTTCGGTAATTATGGGCGGTTTGCCGACTATCACTGCGGCGAAATCATCCTTTTCATTCCGATGGGCGAGGACATACTCAACGAACTCTGACAACCTTTTTCGCGGCTCAAAACCACCCATAAAGACGACGTAGGGGTTGCTTGGCTTTGGCGCTCGAGTGCCGCTACCCGGTGTGATGGCGATGGGGAGCGGAATCACCTCGATAGTGGGGGCCGGGCGATTAATTGCATTACAAAAAGCTCGCATCTCGGCGGCGAGGAGGGGTGTCGCTACAGTAATTCGCTCGCTCGCTGCGAAGGCTTCCACGTTTAACAGGTGCTCGTGGCTCGACGCCGGAGAAAAAAATCGTGAGTGAGTCAGCGGCAAAAAGTCGTGCACGACAAAACGAGTGGTGACGTTGAGTCCGACTTGCTGCCAGGTGACCAGCCTGTCCGCAACGTCACGTCCCATCACCTCGGCAATCACAACTGTGGTGTTGTGTAACAGCACACACGTTCGGGGTTCGGGGTGCCGAGCACCGAGAACGACCGCGGGAACCGAAATCCAGCGAAGCAAAGAAAAGAGTGCGAAAGCGATTGTTGGCGAACGGCCGGCCAGGCTTTGGAGAAAGTCGACGACCGCTGACCCCCACCGAGCCCGGCGGTTTCCCTGAATCCATCTACCGGCGGAAAATGTCACTGCGCCGGTTTCCGAATCCACCGCGACAAAGCCTGGGCGACCGTTTGACCACACGATTCGCCCCAGTTTCTGGCCTGAGCGGGACAAGAGTAGGTTTCGGACCACCCGCGGAATTCCCGACACGAATCGTTCGGCGGCGAATCGAGTGATGTCAGCGACCGCCGGACCTGCGATCACGATAGACCCTCGCCGGGTTCGAGCAGGGTGCGCGTTCGACAGGATTCTCTGGAGGGCTCGCGCTGGCTGGTTGAGCGCTACGAGTTGTCGAATCGGATCGAATTCGACGCGAGTGGGGTATGCCCCGTTGACCGCGAGGAAAGCGATTCCCGCCCGAAACTCGGCCGTGTAGCGATCATTTGCAAGGAACTCGAGCAAAGAAGCTTTCCAGGTTGACGGCGAGGTGGCCTCTAAGTCACTGATTTCGCAGTGTTCACCGAGCGCGCACATTCGCTCGGCTGTTGCAGAAGAAACCGTTCGCATTAAATAAATTCTCCAGTTTGCTCGGCGCTCCAGCGCGTGAGGCTAAATCCGTAATGGACTAGTGCTCGGGAAGAGTCCAGCGCCATAAATGCCCACACTCCAATGAGAGGGATACTACTAGACCATGTATCGATTGGGCCTCCAAAGGTGAGTTGCCAAGCGACGGCGGTGGTGACAATCGCGGCGGTGACAGCGTAGTCGCGCGCGGGGAGCGCATTGAATTTTCGCTCTGAATCCCCGAGCCAATCACCGAACTCGGTGACGAGCATCGGGTCACCGCCTTTCCCACCTGACCGGGAGTTGATCGAATCGAAGCGTTCGAAAATCCGTCGCCCTTCGCGAAAACGCAGAAGCCCAGAGCGTAGAAGATACGCTTGCGCCGCGATGACCCCGACAGCCAACGGCGCGTGTGAGGTGAGCAGCGAAACCGCAAGGAAAACCGCAGCGCGAACGCTAGTGACCGCGAGTGAATAGTGGGCGTCAATCAGTTGACGTTCGATATTGAGACGCTGTTTACTGCGGCGCACTGTGTTACCCGACGGTGCCGCACCAATTTCATCAGTCATACGTTGCGCTAACGCGGCGATTTCTATCCTGAGAATCTTCGCTCGGAAGATTGCGGTCAATCCCGACGTTGCAATCCACAGTCCGACGAGAGCGAGCAAGAGGAACGAGAGTGACGAGGAGGAAACCGCACCATTTTCGGCACCCAGTAATGACGCGACCCACGAGGGCAGAGTGTCAGGGTTTTGAAGGCCGACCAGAAGAATCACGAGCGGCGCAGCGAAGGCAAAAGTCAAGATTAGTGACACCACCACGAGGCCCACCGTTCGGCCCCAACGTGCCGCCAGCCACTCTCTCATCGGAAATTGATGAACTGAACAGCGACGGGCAAATCCTTGCCCTTGATGAGCTGCATCGTCGCCTGGAGGTCATCCCGGCTCTTGGATGAAACTCTCAGTTCGTCCCCCTGAATCTGAGGCTTGACGGACTTCGGACCCTCGTCGCGAATGATTTTGGCGATTTCCTTAGCGTGCTCGCTCGTAATCCCGTTCTTCACGGTGGTTTCGATTCGATATTCCTTGCCGGATGCGAATGGCTTTCCGACGTCGAGGGACTTCAGCGAGATTCCGCGTTTGATGAGTTTCGATTCCAGAACATCGAGTACCGCCTTGACGCGCTCTTCACTGCTTGCGGCGAGGTTCACCTTGTCCGACTTCTTGTCGATCTCGGCGCCGACACCTTTGAAATCGAATCGCGTTTCAATTTCTCGCTGTGCTTGATTGACGGCATTGTCGAGTTCCATCGGATCGACCTTGGAAACAATGTCAAAAGAAGATTCAGCCATCCGCCCAGTTTAGGTGACGGTCGCACGAACCCGCCAGCGTATTGTACGCTTGACAAATGCGCGCCTCGTCGGGGATTACCTTGGTGTGGAACGCACCTGGTGGGTTACCCAAGCGGCCAAAGGGATCTGACTGTAACTCAGCTGGCTCAGCCTTCGGGGGTTCGAATCCCTCACCCACCACACAGTTTCGTCGGACACCCTTGCGGAAATCATTACGGACTCACCTCGCGACAGCGATGCGGTTGCTTTATCGTTGTGGGGGAAGCGAGGCATGGTGAAAAAAGCGAGCGCGGTCGACTGGGGTGTTGCGGGGCGGATTGCCACCGAAACGCCGGGGCGTTTTGCGTTAAGAGTCGACAGTGAGTCAATCACTTACGGTGAACTGATTCCGGCGCTAATTTCGCGAATCGAGGGTCTTGACGCCGATCGAATTGACGGCGCCTCATCGACCTTCGTTCCACTGGTCGTGGACCGGTCACTCGAGTCAGGGCTTTTGATTCTGGCCTGCCTTGCCGCAAAAATCCCCTGTGCTCTGATGGATTCGAGTTTGCCCATCGCTCGTCGAGAAGCGTTGACTGCGATGCTGCCAGCCGAGAGTCACGGCGAGATCTCTGACGGTATCGTTTTCTTCACCTCGGGTACTACGGGAACTCCGAAGGCGGCGCTTGTGAGGTGGGACACCTTTGACAGGTGGTCGAGCAGCCTCTGGGAATATTCCACCGTCGATCTACCATCGGAACCGACGAGCTTTTCTGCGACACCCCTGTCATTGCTGGGAGTGGTCCTGCAGTTGTCCAGAGTCTTGTCGGGAGTCGATCTCGTGTCTCTCAATCCGACCGCGGGAACCCCGTCGCAGTTTCTTGACGCGTTGATCACCGTCAATCCAACCTTCGTTCGCTTCCCGGCACAGCTCGCGAGGATCCTCGGTCACGTTCAGAGGTTTGCAGGTGGTGTTTCAACACGAACACGCGAAGTCCAAATGTTTGGCGACGGTATTCGATACGAAAGCCTCCACGCGATTTCGCGGTTCTTTCCCTCAACCACCGTTTTTTCGCACCTTTTCAGCTCAACCGAGTCTGGCCTGACCGCACTGGGGTATCGAGGAACGATTGTTGAAACTCCGCTTCATGGACCCGTCGCTCTCGACTTTCTGACGGATACACCACACGTTCGCCTTGTCCCTGCGGACGACGAATTGTCGGGGGCGTTCGAAATTTGGGTCTCCGGACCAATCTCGGCGGGGTATCTCGGCGACATCGCACGAACGGAATCACGTTTCGTCATCGCGGATGGTTCACGGTGGTGGAAATCGGGTGATCTCGTCAAGCAGGCCGAGGGCGGCGGATACATCCATGTGGGGCGTCGTGATGACATCGTGAAAGTTAGTGGTTTCACAGTGTCGCCGTCCGAGGTGGAGAAAGCGTTGTATCTCGACGACAATATCCGCGCCGCGACCGTGCTCACGTCCGTTCGCGGGGAGCGAAACCTACTCTCCGCATTTGTGGTGCTCAAAAAACACGATACGACTATCGCGGACATCACGCACAAGTTGACGCGACTCCTTCCCCACTACATGATGCCGTCCGAAATTCAGCTGGTGGACGAACTGCCCACAACCGCGGGCGGTAAGGTAAACCGCGACGAACTGACCAGACTGGCGGTTGGAGAATCGCCGCGACGCAAGGATCAATTGTGAATTTCAGGGCAGAGATTGAGGAAATTCTCGACGTGTGCCTTATCCTTACCGTTTCGGGAGAAAAGGTAGAGGCGCGAGCGAATCAGTCATTCGACGACGTCCATCTGGCGACCTTGAGTATTGACAGCCTCGCCTCGATGCAATTCTGCATCGAACTCGAAAACCGTTTCGGTTGGAGCCTCACACCAGAGGAATTGCTGACCTTTGAGTCATTGGGGGACATTGAGCGGGGGTTGCAGGCCCATGTCGGCCGTTAACGCAGTTTTCAATCGCCTTCGGTCTCGCGCGACCACGATCAATCAGCTCAATCAGGGCATTATCGCCCTAGAAAACATCATGACTCCTGATGAAGCGCGTGAGATTGACGCGGGTATGGCTGGGCGTGAGAGCTCCGAAACTAACATCTGGTCGTCCCGCGAATCCGGGTGGCGGAAGAGATTCGCCAAATGGTCGACGGACGAGGGTTTTTCCTATGCCCATCGGTTTGTTCGAGTGTGGAACCGCCCGTCCGCAACGCTCTATCGAACGACAGGATTCAAGGGCGCTGCGCCTACTCGGCTCGTGGTGTTATTCACTGGACGAGTTGAACGCATGATGGTTCCCGCCTGGATATTTCTCGCGCACCTTCCGCGGAGGCCTGCTTACGTCCTCGCGCTAAGGGGCGGACTAACTCTGTACCGCCAAGGACTTCCGGGATTGACCAAAGACTTTCCAGAAACCGTCCAGTGGATTCGAGATCGTGCTGCGGACTTGGGGTTAACCGTGCACACCGTCATGGGATCGAGCGCCGGGTCGCTTCCTTCGCTTCGCGCTGGGTATGCACTCGGCGCTAGGCGGAGATTGGTGTTCGGGCTTTCACGATTCTCCGATGCCGAACTTGCCCATTATTCGTTGGCGGACAGTGACGGATATCTATCGAATCTGGTGGGCGATGAAGGCCGGGGCCTGACGCTCGTCGCCGGTAGCGAGGAAGCCCGAGACATGGAGACCCAGGTGGAGGCGCTTCGCCGAATGCCCCGGGCGAAGGCAGTCATCGTTGACGGCGCCGGGCATAATGTTGTCGTTCCGCTTTTAGAGCAACGGAAGCTCCACCGTTTGTTGCGAAAAAATTCAGGACTGGGGTTTCACCTCGGGCCTTAGCCTGGGTGTTTCAGACCCTCGGGTCGCCACCACGATGCGCCATTCGGGGGCTGAGAATTTCAGTAGAAGCGATGATCGATTTCGTCTTCATCCTCGAGGGACGGGTTCTGCGGAGTGGCGAACTCGGTCGCCCATCGAAACATCGCCATTATCGCTGCGCCGACGGCAAGGAAGCCGCCCACCGCGATAACGAAGCCGGCGACAACACCGAACGCGAAATCCCAGGAGTCCATGTTCCGAGAGTAGACGGAGTAACGGACGTCGAACCTGCGCGACAATAGACGCATGTACGCTCACCTTCTCGAGACCGCGCTTGTCGTCGCACGGGAGGCGGCCGCGCTCTCGGCAGAGCGTCGTCGCGGGACGGTGACGGTCGCCGAGAGCAAGAGTTCTTCCGTTGACGTCGTCACCGCGGTCGACCGAGAGGTCGAGGCCCTCGTCCGTCAAAGGCTCGCCGAACTCCAACCGGGGGACGGGTTCCTCGGGGAAGAAGGCGGTCAGGCAGATAGAACGACTTCTCTGACCTGGGTCGTCGATCCGATTGACGGCACGGTGAACTATTTGTACGACATTCCTCAGTACGCAATCAGCATCGCGGTTGTGGAAGGCGATCCCACCCCCGGCAATTGGACGGAACTCGCGGGCGTTGTCATCAATGCGGCGAGCGGCCGCGAATTTTCTGCTACGCGCGGTGGTGGTGCGTTTTCCGGCGGACTGCCGCTTGCGGTCAATCGCCCCGAGTCGCTCGGTCAATCGTTGCTGTCGACGGGCTTCTCGTATTCTCGACAGATCCGGACTCAACAAGCGCAGGTCATGGCACGGGTCATGCCGCACATTCGCGATATTCGACGGATGGGAGCAGCGGCTCTGGACCTGACGGCCATCGCCGCCGGCCAGTTGGACATCTATTTTGAGCGAATGTTGCAGCCCTGGGATCACGCCGCGGGGGTTCTCATCGCCCGTGAAGCCGGCGCCGAGGTGCGCGGGTGGAACGGTGCCGCGCCGGACGTCGATTGGCTGTTGGCCGCCCACCCCGAGGTCATCGACGAGATCGAGTCGATCCTGGTCGAGTCGGGTGCCCATTTCGACATCGCGTAGCGCTCGAGAGAAGCCTCGCTTAGGATGGGCAAGAATGACTTTTCTGGAGGTCTCGTGACATTGGATTCTGGTTCGGCGCCTGAGCGCAGTCCCGATGAGTCGCGCCTCGACGACGATGGATCGGGTCTCTCGCGGCGCGAGCTGCGCCTCCGCGCCGAACAGGAAAAGGTTGCGGCGATCTCCCGTGAGCGTGAGCGTGAGCGAATCCGTGATGCAGCCCTCAAGCGCGCCGCCGAAATTCGGCGCGAGAAAGAAGCGGCCATTGCGCGGGAGTCGGACAACGAGCGCTTCCAGCAGCACATCAACGAGAGTCAACAAATTCCGCAGTCCGGTTACGCCGATCGCGGACACGAGGGGGCGCAACGGCGACTTCGGGCGGAGGCTCGTGCTCGCAAAAAAGACGAGGCTCGCGCTAAAGCGCCGTCGAAACCCGTAAGCACCGCGTCCGCTGCGCGCGCGCATCGGCTGCGAAACGGGGCGGGCCGTGCCGCGGTCGTGATGGTGGTTTCCGGATTGCTCGCCGTCCTCGCGTTACCCGCCACGGGGTTCAACATCGAGAACAACGGCTGGGCGGCCGAAAACGACACCAACGACCAATCGGTCAGGGTCACCGCGTCCGGGTCCGAAGCCGAGCAGGTGGCGTTGAGCGATTACGTGGTGACCACTTATTCGGACCTGCTCAAACTGACCTACGGGGTGTCCCTCGGGTTCAAATATTCGGTCACAAACACCGGTCCGATTCGCTGGCCTTTCCCCGTTGTCGTTCCGATTTCATCCGGATTCGGTGGCCGCGTCGCGCCCTGTCTCGGATGTTCGTCCTACCACCAAGGACTCGACTTCAACCCGGTGGAGGGCACGCCCTTCTACTCCATCGCCGACGGCGAGGTCCTGGAGGTGAACGACGACACGTGGGGTTACGGGAAATGGGTTCTCATCCGTCACACCGTCGGCAAGGATACGTTCGACAGCCTCTACGCCCACATGATCCGCGACTCGACCGGGGTCAAGGTCGGTCAGCAGGTCAAAGTCGGCGACTATATCGGGCGGGTCGGCAACACCGGGACATCCACGGGTGCCCATCTTCACTTCTCGATACTCATCAACGGAGTACACGTCGACCCCTTCAAGTGGTTGAAGGAAAACACCAAAGGGAACTAACAAGTAGCGAGGGCGGGACTTGAACCCGCGACACCACGATTATGAGCCGTGTGCTCTGACCACCTGAGCTACCCCGCCGCGACCTGAAATGGCCGAGCCCCGAGTCAGGATTGAACTGACGACCCCTTCCTTACCATGGAAGTGCTCTACCACTGAGCTATCGGGGCGAGTGCCTCGAAGGCACCCTGCGAGATTAGCACCCCGAACCGCGTGGGGCGAAATTCAAAAGCCTTGCCGTGACGACGCCGATGGGCCGATCGATTCGTAAACCGCAGGCGACGACGGGTGCGACACGCCGCGACCACAAGATGTAGTGAAATGACAGGAATGTCATTCACGACATATAGTGTTTCTCCTACGGCCTTACGGCCCCAAACCTTCAGGAGGAACTATGGACTTCGACAACGACAGCGTTGGCGGCTATGCGGTTCCCGTCGACCCGATGGACCTGCTGCAGTGTGACAGCTGCCAGTAACTAGCTGAAGCCTCGAGAACCCCGGCCACTGTGTAGTGGTCGGGGTTCTTTCTGTCGACAGAGAACAATTCGGCTCGGCGGGGAATAATGAACGTATGAGCGACGTGCGCACCCCCGACCCCGCCTGGTTCTCCGACGAGGAATTCGATGGAATCCGCCGTCGGCTCCCGCTCTTGTACGTGGAGGCCGTGCCGGTTCGACTCGACGATGATGGTTTCGTCACCGAGGTCGGAGTGTTGATTCGGGTCGATGAATACGGTGAAATGCGGTCGGCACTCGTGGCGGGCCGCGTTCGCTTCGGCGAAACCGTTCGCGAGGCACTCGCCCGGAACCTCGCCAAAGATCTCGGTGCGCTCGCGTTCCCGCAACTTCCGCACAGCGTCGTCCCGGCCACTGTTGCTGAGTACTTCCCGTTCCCCGGACGACTCGTCGACGAACGGCAGCACGCCGTCGCACTCGTCTTCGTCGTTCCGGTTTCCGGTGAGGCGCAACCCCGTCAGGACGCCCTCGACATTCGCTGGATTCCGGTCAGCGACGCGGTTCGCGATTCGATCGACAGCGAATTTGTCGGCGGTCGCGGAGAGGTCCTTCGCGCGGCGTTGGCCACGGTGTCCTTCCGCTAAACGGGCCTTTGCGACTGCCTGCGGCGGCAGCAGGCAGTTTTCGTTGCGACAACAGGGTCCGCACGCAGGAAAGCGCTGATTTCCTTCGAAAAACACGCACGGTACTGCCGTTGCACGCGCATTGGTCGTACAGTGTTGCTGTTCACTTCAACGGAGGCGCCATGTCCGATCCACTGCGTATGCACATTCACGACGCCGAAACGGCGGTTCTTCGCGAACGGATTTTTGACTACGCCCGCGAGCGGATGGAAATGGATCCGCCGCCGCTCGATAAAGGGATGCCGTATACGGAACTGCGGGCGCTCATGCCCGACACCATCACCGAAAAGGGTATTGGCGGAGACACCGCGATGACTCTGTTCGGAGACATTTTGGCCCCCGCGTCGATGTCAACCGACAATCCGTCGATGGTCGCGTTCATTCCGGTCGCACCGACGGAAGCATCGATTCTGTTTGACCTCGTGGTGTCGGCATCGTGTCTTTTCGGAGGGTCGTGGCTCGAGGGCGCCGGCGCAATCTACGCCGAAAACGAAGTGTTGAAGTTCCTTGCGAAAGAAGCCGGGCTCCCCGAATCCGCTGGCGGGGTCTTCGTATCGGGGGGAACCAACGGGAACCTATCCGCCCTCGTGGCTGCTCGATTCGACGCCGAGCGCCGTCGCACGGATACCGGGTTGTCCCGCCCCGAACGGTGGAAGTTTGTCACGTCCGACGAGGCGCACTCGTCGGTGGTTCAGGCGGGCCGTGTTATGGACGTCGACGTCATTTCGGTACCGGTCGCCGCAGACGGGCGGATGAGGGGAGCCGACATCGAGGCGGCGGTTGATGGCGACTGGGACGGTATCTTTGCGATCGTCGCGACGGGCGGAACAACGAACTTCGGAATTGTGGACGACATTGCGAGCGTTGTGGCCACCGCCCGCGAGCACAACGTGTGGGTTCACCTCGACGGTGCGTATGGGATTGCCGGGATGTTTGCCCCCTCCACCAAGAAATATTTCGACGGGATTGAAGGGGTTGACTCGTTCATCGTCGACCCGCACAAGTGGCTGTATGCGCCGTACGACTCGTGCGCGTTGATTTATCGGAACCCCGCGATCGCCCGGGCCGCGCACACCCAGCACGCGTCGTACCTCGATGTCCTGACCGACACTGACGAGTGGAACCCGTCCGACTTCGCGGTGCACCTCTCGCGCCGCGCCCGAGGGCTGCCGCTCTGGTTCTCTCTTGCCACCCACGGAGTCGCCGCGTATCGCGAGGCAATTGAGTCGAACAACACCGTGGCCCAGGACATCGCCCAGGTGATCCGTGACAGCGATCACCTCGAACTGGTTCGCGACCCGATGCTGTCCGTCGTCGTGTTCCGCCGAAAAGGGTGGACGAGCGAGCAGTACAACGCCTGGAGTGACGCGCTGTGGCAAGCGGGCACGGCCGCGTGCTTCCCGTCCAAGTTCAAGGGCGAACCGGTGCTTCGGTTTGCCATCGTTAACCCACGGACGACGGTCGAACTTCTGATGGACCTCGTCGAAAGCCTGAAGGACTAAATCATGGCGAATCGTTGGCCGGCGGAATGGGAACAGCACGCCCGCACCTGGATGGCGTGGCCTTCGGGGGGATATGCCCTCGGAAACACCGACGCGGAGTCCGATGAGGCGCGCGCCGCCTGGGCGGCGGTGGCCAACGCGATTGTCCGTCACGAACCCGTCACGATGGTCGTCGATCCCAGTGCGGTGGTCGTCGCCCGCGAGTGGCTCCACGAGTCCGTTGACATTGTGGAGGCTCCGCTCGATGACGCGTGGATGCGGGACATCGGACCGACTTTCGTGAAGGATTCGGACGGGACCCTGCTCGGAGTCGATTGGGTTTTCAACGGCTGGGGCGCGCAATCGTGGGCTCAATGGACGAACGACGCACGAATCGCCCGCGCTGTCCTTGAACAGGCCGACATCCCGATTGTGTCCAGCGCCATGGTCAACGAGGGTGGCGGCATTCACACGAACGGCGAGGGCGTCGTTCTTGCCACCGAGACCGTTCAGCTTGACTCCGGGCGAAACCCGGGTTGGACGCGCGCCGAAGTCGAACAGGAATTGTTCGACACCCTCGGTGCATCCCGCATCGTGTGGGTTCCTCGCGGGCTCACCCGTGATTACGACGAATTCGGAACAAGCGGGCACATCGACATCGTTGCGGCGTTCTGTAACCCCACCACCGTTTTGTATCACGACCAGCGAAACCCCGAACACCCCGACTTCGCGGTGTCCCTGGAGGTCCGCGCGATTCTCGAGGCGGAGGGTTTTGATCTGATTGCGGTGCCCGCACCCGAGACGCTCCGCGACGAGGAGGGATTCGTCGACTATTCGTACATCAATCACTATGTCTGTAACGGCGCGGTGATCCTGTGTGGGTTCGACGATCCGAATGACGACATCGCCAAGGGGATTCTGGAGAAGGCCTACCCCGGTCGAACCGTCGAACTCGTCGACGCCCGCGCCCTGTTCGCCCGCGGCGGCGGCATCCACTGCATCACGCAGCAGGAGCCGGCCTAACCGAGTTCCGTCCAGGTGATGGCGAACGCGGTGTTGAACCGCGGGTGGCACTGCGAGCACGATGCCACCATGTTGCGCGGACGCCGATA
>JAULYU010000083.1:0-2652 GCA_032117735.1 Microbacteriaceae bacterium | reverse complement strand
TTCCTCAAGGAACTCGACAAGGATCGGAACGAAAAGAAGTGCGAGTACGCGATTCTCGTGTCGCTGCTCGAAGAGGACAACGATTTGTATAACAACGGCATCGTCGACGTCTCACACCTCTACCCCAAGATGTTCGTCGTCCGACCGCAGTTCTTTATTCCGATCATTTCGCTGCTCCGGAACGCGTCGCTGGGCTCGCTGGAATCGAAAACCGAGGTCGAATTGATGCGTCGACAGAACATCGACATCACGAACTTCGAGGCCGAGTTGGAATCCGTCAAGAATGGGTTCGATCGGAACTACGACCTTGCGTCACGCAAATTCCAGGACGCCATCAAGTCCATCGACGGAAGCATCGCCGACCTGCAGAAGGTGAAGGAGGCGTTGCTTGGTTCCGAAAACAACCTTCGACTCGCGAACAACAAACTTCAGGACATCAGCGTCAAAAAGCTCACCGCCAAAAACCCGACCATGAAGGCCAAGTTCGACGAGTTGAAAGCCTCGGGAACGGACGAAATCGAGGCCTAGGCGCGAGCCGCGACCGCGCGTCGCTGGTGTCGCCACGCGCTGATGATCACGACGGACAAGTACAGCACCTGCGAGACCGCGATCACGCGCTCCCACAACCCGACCATGGGCTGCGCGGGGTCGCGCCAGACCGACAGGAAGACGAGCGACGACACCGTGAACACGACCGTGGCGAGGATTGCGCCCGCGGGACGCACGAGCCACGGGTAGCTGCGGTCGAACCTCATCGACAACAGTGGCCATGCGGACATCAGGACGAACGTCGCGATGGCAAACACGCGATGCCAGAACGATGATGTTTCTTGGGTGGGAACCGCAAAAAACGTGAGCCCATAGGTGGTGAGCCCCGCAACAAAGATGGTGACGCGACCCGCCATCGCCAACACCGGTGCGTACACGGCGGCGATTAGCGATAGCGTCCCACCCAACAGGAAAAAGCTGGACTGAATCCACTTGACCGGCGAATCATCGGCGGCGAGGTCGCTGATGGTCTTGGTGACGTGGTCAAAACCCGGCCAGAGTGCCCCCGAGACGACCCACCCGAGCGTCGCCTGTATCGGTCCGATGATGGCGGCGATCAGCGCCGGAAGTCCCACAAAGTTCACAACACCAGATTACGCCCGCGGATGTCGGCGCTAGATGAGACCGACGCGGCGAAGGCGTTGCAGTGCGGCGTCTTCGATCGGGCTTTCCGGTCCGATTCCAGCGCGAATTGCGCGAAGCACAACCCGTGTCAACGGGACAATGAGCCAGCGAGGTTTGGGCGTGAGCCCCAACATTGTTTGAAACTCGGGACGAATCGAGACCACGGCGGCGTCGAACAACAAGCGATAAATCGGGCGAACCGCTAACGGCAGTGGCGGGTTGCGAATGAATCCCACGACCGATCGCGTCGAGTCACTCGCGACGAGGACTTTCCGACCCCACAGGTCCGTAATCATCTGGTCAACCTCGGCTCGGGTTCGCGGGACGGTGTCAAGCCCGAGAGGCCCGACGGACGCCGCCCACTGGTCCACGTAGTTGTCAGCGGGAGTCGCGGCGGCGCCTTTCGGCAGAGGGGTTGCCGCGTACATCTCGTGTGCGACGAGAAACGATTCCATAAACGCGATGTGAACCCACAGCAACAGGTCGGGGTCGGCGGCGCGATAGGGAACAGTGGATCCCGCACCGGTTTCGTACGAACCGGTGACCCGTTGGTGGAGTCGGTTGACCCTGCCCGCCTCGGCGGCTACTGCCTCGTGACTCCCGAACGTCGTCACCGTGAGCCAACGAATCGTGCCCGCCAATCGTCCCAGCGGGTCTTTTTCGTAGCGGGAATGGTCCGATACCCCCGCCAGTGACCCCGGGTGAAGCGCCTGCATCAACAGGGCTCGAATTCCACCGACGAGTGTGCCGAAATCACGGTGGACGACCCACGGCGCATCGGTCGGAATGAACAAGCCACCCGTGTCCCCGCGGGCGATGACATCGAGCCACGGAGGTTTTCCGTCAGCGGCTCCGGATAACAAACGGCGAAAGCGTTTGGACAACCATTCCTGCGCCGCATTGTTCGAACTCATTGTGGTTATAGCCTAAGTGAAGGGGCATTGATCGAAATCGAAAGGGAACCCGCACGTGAGCACACTCGACAACAAAAACATTTTGGTCATCGGTGCAACCGGTGCTATCGGCACGAGCCTTTGTTCGGCACTCGCGGGCGCTGGCGCAACGGTGATTGGCACCACAACGCGACCAGAAAATCTTGAACGCTTGGCCGCCTACACGTCGGGTCAGCGCCTGCTGGACCTCGCCGACAACGGTTCCGTTGCGTCGTTCCTGGACGACATCGAATCCGATGGCGTGGAACTGGACGGAATCATCGTTGCCGCCGGCCTCGTCGCGTTCGGCAATGCGGTCGATTCCCCCGCAGCCGGTTTTGACCGGCTTATGGCGGTCAACGCGACGGGTCCGATTCACGTCCTGTCCGCCCTTGCCCCGATTGTTGGACGATCCGGCGACGGCTTTATTGTCACACTGTCAGGCATGATCGCCGAAACCCCGATGGCCGGCTTGTCAGCCTATTCGGCGAGCAAGGCCGCCCTGCACGCGTTCAGTGTCGCCGCCGGTCGCGAGTTCCGACGCCTC
>JAULYU010000082.1:0-1531 GCA_032117735.1 Microbacteriaceae bacterium | reverse complement strand
GGGTGTGCGCGGGGACGTGCGACTGAACGAACAGCGTGGAGTGGTCAGGGTCAATTCCGGCGGCGATGTACTGCGCCGCGGTGCGCCGCGTGTTTTCGCGAAGCTTCGCCGGGTCCTGCGGAACCGTTATCGCGTGCAGGTCGACGACGCAGAACACCGCGTTGTGTGTCGACTGCATCTCGCGCCACTGCATGAGCGCTCCGGCGTAATTTCCGAGGTGCAACGAGTCAGCGCTGGGTTGCATCCCCGAGAACAGTCGTGGTCCGGTCATGTCCGTCCTTAGATGTCGTAGTCGATAACAACGGGAGCGTGGTCGCTCCAGCGAGTATCCCACGCATCGGCTTTGTCAATCGCATAGGAAACCGCGGTGGCGGCGAGAGCGACCGTCGCCAGGTGGTAATCAATGCGCCACCCTGTGTCGGTGTCGAACGCTTGTCCGCGCTGACTCCACCAGGTGTAGGGGCCGGGAACCTCGCCGGCGAATCGCCGCCCCAGGTCCACCCAGCCGAGCCCGGCGCCCGCGTTGTAGGCCTCGTCATCTTCGGCGCCCACGAACCGGTCGAAGTACGCGCGTTCGGCCGGCAGAAAGCCCGCCTTTTTTGTGTTGCCCTTCCAATTCTTGATGTCGAGTGTCCGGTGTCCGACATTGAGGTCACCGATGACGAGAGCGAGCGACCCGCCTCGGCCGAGTTCCGCCAGCCTCGATTCCATCGCGTCCAGGAATCGGTACTTTTCGACCTGTTTGGGTGTGTCCACTTCCCCGGAGTGCACGTAGCACGACACCACCGTCAGACTTTTCCCGTCGATGACGAAGTCGGCCTCGATCCATCGACCGGCGCTGTCGAAATCGTTGGGCCCAAACTCGGTGCGCACGGCGGTGGGTGGAATGCGCGAAAAAATGGCAACGCCGGCTCGTCCTTTCGCGGTCGCTTCATCGTTGATGACGTGCCAGGACGAATCGATCAGCGCGTCGATGTCGGAACGCTCGGCCCGAACCTCTTGGACTCCCAGAATGTCGATTTCGCGACCGACGAGCCAGTCACCCATGCCCTTGCGATACGCGGCGCGAATGCCGTTCACATTGACGGAAGCGATGCGTGTGACCATCACCCAATCCTAGGGTCGGTGCGGGACGGCGTCCCGGCTACTTTCGGCGTCCCCGTCCGAAGAGTTTGGCCACAAAGCCGCGCTTGGACGACGGGTTGACGACGACGGGCGGAATGTCGGCTGTGGTCGATTCACTCGCCGTGGTCGATTCCGTCGCCACGAGTTGCGCGGTCCCGTCGTTAATCTGCGTGACCAATCGGTTGATCAGTTCGCGTGGCGATTGTATCGCCGGCGCGATTTCTCCCTCGAGGTACGGCATGCCGGCGAAACGTTCGCGATCGACGACGGGAATGTCCACCGCGAAAATGACGCCGTCGACCTGTTCGAAATCGGACTCGGCGAACGGCACGGATCCTGCCGGTCCTTGGGTTTCAATGAGTATCTCGTGACCCAGTTGCTCGCCGGCCAGTTGGAGAGCCTCTTC
>JAULYU010000081.1:0-1982 GCA_032117735.1 Microbacteriaceae bacterium | reverse complement strand
CGCACTGAGCGCCGCTGTTGGCGCGGTGCTGCTGTGGGCTGGCGTATTTGGACTCACTCGCATACGTCGTCGAATCTAGCATTGGCGTAATTCAGAGAAACTTCGGCAGGCCGTCGCGCTGGCTCCTCCCATGACGCTCTGTGTGGATTTTATTTGGCGGACTTAATCGTGGCGAAATCACGATTGCGCGAGAATCGCTTCGGCGGCGTGGCGCCCCGTCCGCACTGCACCCTCCATGTAGCCACACACCCACTGGTCGGAACCCACTATCCAAAACGGTGGCTCGTGTGAGCCGTGGAGAGGCCCGATTGCCGTTAGCTCGCGCGGTCGCCAGGATGTGATGTACCCCTGCGTCCACGGATCAGTGCCCCAATTTCGGATGTATTCGTCTTGAGGGGTGTCCGCGGACGGCCCGAAAGCATTCACCAACTCCTCGCGAAGAACTGCTACCCGTCGATGAGGCGGAAGTGCGAAATACGCTCCGAGACGATCGACGGGCACAAGCGCGGATAAAACACCGTCGTTCTGCACCCACGTACCGCCGAGGATCGAGCTCTCGAAATATCCGGTGCCGTTTTGACCTTGACCTTCCCAGAACGATGATTCGTACACTGGCACATATTTCACGGTCGGAGCGTGTTGCTGGCGGTGTAGGGAATCCAATCGGGCCGAGCTCACGCCCGTTATCGTCACATCACGCAGTGGCCCGACAGGAATTGCCGAGACAACATGACGCGCGAAAAACTGCTCGCCTGATACAGCCTGTACTCGCGAGCGCGCCGGATGGATATCGATTGATTGAATCGGGGTCGAGTAGCGAATCCGATGACCCAGTTGATCTGCCATGACGAGCGCAACCGTAGCCGAACCCTCCAGAACCTTTGAGCTCTCCCACACGTCGTAGTCATAGAAGCCGTTTGCCCCCGCCGCTGCCTCTTTGCGCAAATCGGCCAGGAGGGACCGACGCTCGATAGAGTCCTCCGCGAGACCAAATGCACGACACTCCATCGCCCTCAACACATCGGGTGTCGCACCTTCGGATCGCAACCACTCGCCAAAAGATAGCTTGTCCAGGGCCACTGCATCGGGATGCGACCACGGGTCGTCCGCATTCACGCTCGCGGCCAACGCAGCGAAAGTCTTGTCAATGCGATCGTATACAGCGCGATCCTTATCTGACATCCACGGCATGTCCTCGCCGTGGAAGACCCCATCGCGCATCAACCAGGTCGAATCCCCAGCAATATCAGTGAAACTCGGAACAATCGTCAATCCGAGTTCGGCGACCAACTGACGGTACGAGGTGTGGAAGTCGGCGATCACTTCGCCGCCCAACTGAATAAGACGACCATCCGCCGTCGTTGTTTGCTCTACTCTGCCGCCGGCCCGTGCTCGAGCTTCGAGCACAAGCACATCGGCTCCGGCGGCCGAGAGGTCGCGGGCGGCGCTCAAGCCGGCCAGACCGGCACCAATCACGATGGCGTCATAGGTGTGCACAATGACCCTCCATTCTTATGCGTCCAACATTCGATGACTATCGGGGTCGTAGAAAGGCCGGGTAGAGACGGTAATCGAATACTCGCGTCCCATACTGCGCAGGGAAAAAGCGGCATCCAACTCGACACCCCGTTCGATTACACCGAGACCAATGGTTCTCCCGACGGTGTGCCCGTATGCGCTACTCGTCACACGTCCGACCTGGCGGCCGTCGGCAAAGAGTGTCTCGTCGTGGGTGAGAAAAACCTGTGGGTCGTCCACGGTGAAGTAAACGGTTCGTAATTTCAGTGCAGTGCGATCAATTGTCCTCAGCGCCTCCGCGCCAATGAAATCGTTGTCGGTGCGCAAATCGACCGCGAATCCCAAACCCGCCGTGAACGGGTCGTCCGCCGCGCCAATATCGTGACCCAGGTGCCGGTAACCTTTCTCCAATCGGAGCGAATCCAACGCATAAAAACCGGCGGGGGACACACCACGATCTGCGC
>JAULYU010000080.1:3101-3397 GCA_032117735.1 Microbacteriaceae bacterium | reverse complement strand
GGAGGTAGAGGCTCCCTCGACGGGGCTTACGCAATTCGATCTGCGGGGTTGCTGAGGTCGCATCGGGCAAAACCGTGAACCCACGCTGGGGGTACCGGCTCGTGTGAACGATGTAGTCGATGACCGTCGCGCCTCCCTCGTCGTCGAGTGACCAACCCACCGTCACCTTTTTTCGGGAGGTGGCGAGGACGGTGATGTTGACGGGTGCCGCGGGGCGATTCACCGTCGGCGGCTGATCGACGACGGGTGGTGAAACGGGCGTCCCGAACGATGGTGCGGACGCGATGCCTTCCCCG
>JAULYU010000080.1:0-3091 GCA_032117735.1 Microbacteriaceae bacterium | reverse complement strand
GACGAGACCGTGACACGGTGTTCTCTGCCGTTGGTCAGACCGCTCACGGTGACGCGGGTCGCGGTCTCAGACACGTCGGCGATAATCGTTGCCTCGTGCCAGACTCGGACGCGATATCCCGTCACGGGGTCGCCGCCGTGAATCAACGGGGGCGACCATTCAACGGACAGCCCACCGTTCGTTCCCGCCACACTCAGAACATTCGGCGCATCGGGAACCGTTGCGGGAGTGACTTCTGCGTGTTCAGATTCGATGCCTTCCCCGACCGAGTTGACCGCACTCACGGTGACGGAGTAGGTCGTACCGTTATCAAGTCCATGAATGGAAAACGGCGACTCTGGTGCAACGAAGTTCGTCGCGATCTCGTCTCCTTTTCGAATGTTCACCCGGTAAGAGGTGATGGCGTCGCCGCCGTCGTTGACGGAGGGTTCCCACGAGACGGTCGTCCCTGCATCGTGCCGTTGAGCAATCACCGCCACTGGCGCACCGGGAATTGTCGCCGGCGTGAAACGTACGCTGTCGGACGGGGGACTGGTCCCGACACTGTTCTCTGCAACAAGGACCACGTCATACGGAATTCCGTTTACCAGACCGTCCACCGTGATGGACGTGTCGTCCGTCGTCGACTCCGAGACGACGACCGGGCCGTGGATCACACGCACTAGGTACGAGACAACATCGTCTCCACCATCATCTGCTGGCGGCTCCCAGGAAATGACGGCTCCCTGGTTCATCCGGCGCACTGACTCGATTCGAGGTGCGTGCGGCGTCGTGGCCGGGGTCACCGCACCGCTGGGCTCGGAGGGTTGTGAGAATCCCACCGAATTGTGTGCGACGACACTGACAACGTGAGGAATGCCATTCGTCAATCCCGTGATTGTGCAGGTGGGTGTGACTGACTCGCAGTTCCGACCGCCGGGCGACGCCGTCGCGCGGTATCCGATGATGGGCGAACCGCCGTCTCCTCGGGGGGTCCACGACACGGTAATTGCCGAGTTTCCGCGGGCGGCCTGCCATACCGTTGGCGACTCGGGAACGGTTCGCGGCGTTCCGGCGGCCATTGTCGCAGCGCTCACACCTGCTGCGGATCGAGCAGTCACCGAGACTGTGTAGAAGTTCCCGTTTTGAAGGCCCCGGATCGCACATTCTGACCCGGTTGATGTGCACGAGGCGGTGGAAGCGCCCGCGGTGGCGGACGCGGTGTAATCGAGAATCGGTTCGATTGACCCACCGGAACTCCAGGACACGGTGAGTGCAGAATCCGATTCCTGAACTCCGGTCACTACCGGGGCGTTCGGCTCGGGGGCGACGGTGAACGTCTCCACGCCGCGTGTGTCTGCGAACCCCGCTGCCAGCGTTCGTCCGAACAAGAGCAACGATGTGGCCGAGGAACCGGCGCCAAGTTGAGTGGTGCCTAAGCGACTCAAATCGCTAGCCCGGAACGAGGCGAATCGCGGCCCCGAGCCACTGTCGGTTGTGGCGTACAGTGTGCCGGTCGACTCGTCGAAGGCCAGATTGCGCGCCCCGATCTCGTCGGAATTGAGTGTGGCGAACCCGACGACGGTTCTGGTCGGGATATCAATCGCGGTGATTCGACCCGGGGTTGCATTGGTGCCGAGGTAGGCGGTGTTTCCCACGACGATTGGACCCAGGAGCGTCGGGGTGCCCGCCGGGAGCGAAAACACGTTCCCGAGAACGAGTCGGTTCCGACTCACGGGGACCAATTTGACGGGACTTGTGTTGACCGCCGCCAACACCTCGTTGTCGCTGGGGATGAGGGCCGTGATTTCCTTGAGTCCCGATCCCAGAGTGGAACTGTATTCCAGCGCACCCGTGGCCGTCTCGAACTTCATGACCTTGGCCGGATTCTGGTTGGTGCCGATGATGTAGGAAGCCCCCATGGGGTTGAACGCCAACGCTTGGATATTGTTCTCATCGACCGCCAGCGTCCGGGTAGCTATTCGGGTCCCTGTTGCCAAGTCGAAAGTGACGATTCGGTTGCCGGCTCCCGCGCGGCGTGCGCTGAAAATCGCCATGTTGGTTATCGGTGAATAGGACCCCGCGATTGCACCTTGGTCCCCCGAGGCGATTTCTTTCGTGGTGAATTGGAGCGTCGTTCGATTTCTCGAAATCAAGGTTCCCATGGACGACACGGTCGTGCCGTAGGCCCATTCTGTTCCCGCGGTGTCGACCAGCCAGGGTGAATTGATGACGATTCCCGTTGGGGCGGCTGTTGACGAGAGGCTGCCGGGAGACGCGATTGTTGCGTGGGCGTGGTGTGCCGGCCAGAACGGCACGCTCAACGACGAGGCGATGATGATCAGGATTTCGCCGACGGAAATGAGGCTCCGGCGGGTTGGTGAATGTGTCATGCGAGTTAACTCACCACTCCACAATTTTCCGTGCGCCAATTTATCCACAGCAGCGGGTATTTTTGAGTTGAAGGGGGCGGGAATGTCGGATCTGATTGACACGACCGAGATGTATCTCAAGGTCGTTTTCGAGTTGGAAGAACAGCGCCAACCTGCTCTTCGGGCGCGTCTGGCCGAACGCCTCGACCAAGCCATGCCGTCCGTGTCCCAAACTGTGTCACGGCTCGAACGCGATGGGCTGTTGCGCCTCGGCGACGAGAGAATCGTCGAACTCACCGACGAGGGCCGGCGCATCGCGATTGCGGTCATGCGCAAACACCGAGTGGCCGAGCGCTTCCTGTACGACGTCCTCGGGCTTGACTGGGCCGATTGTCATGAAGAGGCGTGCCGCTGGGAACACGTCCTCGGTGACGCGGCCGAGGAGAAACTCGCGGCGCTTCTGTCGAACCTGGAGGTCGACCCCTACGGGAACCCCATTCCCGGGCTCGAGCGTCTCGGTCGAGAATCCAGGCCGTTCGTGCCGGGTCGTCCCATCACCGACCACACCGAGGAAACGACCGGAACGACGGGAACGGTCGTGTCGCTGGGTGAGGGGATTCAGGCCGACGAGGGGCTCTTGCGAGATTTCCACAACGCGGGGATTATCCCCGGCTCTGTCGTGACCGTGACGTCGGCGGCATCAACATTCACCGTCGTGGGACCGTCGGGGTCGGTTGCAC
>JAULYU010000079.1:0-2875 GCA_032117735.1 Microbacteriaceae bacterium | reverse complement strand
CATAGCGGGGGAACCCGTTTTGCATCGCCCTGCCGCCCGGGTTGAGCGGTTTGACGACGAATTGCGCGACCTCGTCACGGATATGTTCGCCACGATGGAACTCGCGCCGGGAGTCGGTCTCGCCGCGCCCCAAATCGGCGAAGACCGGGCGTTGTTCGTTTACGACTGGGTCGATGAGGACGATCGGCAACACCGCGGTGTCGCCATCAACCCGACCATCGTGCTCGCGCCGCTTTCGGTTGAACCGATGGACGAGGAAGAGGAATTAGAGGGTTGTCTGTCGGTACCCGGTGAGCGTTTTCCGTTGCGACGAAGCGACCGAGTGGTCATGACCGCGATGAATGTGGATGGTCACGAGTTCACTATCCACGCGGAGGGTTGGTTGGCGCGAATCTTCCAACACGAATACGACCACTTGCTCGGAATTCTGTATGTCGACCGGCTGGTCGAGCCCTTTTTCCGCGAGGCGGCCGAGGCGATTTACCGCGAGGGTTGGGGCAAGCCCGGTTTCGCGTGGTTACCCGGACGCGACCACCCCGAAGGTTAAACCGCCCACCCGAGGAGGCGCAGGATTCCGGCCACCGCTGCGGCCCCCACCACAACGAGGATGAAGGGTGCTCGGAAGCGCAGCATTCCCGCCGCCACGAGCACCGCGACGAAACGGGCGTCCAGACCGACGGTTTCGCCCGTGGCCACGGTTTGGGTGACCACGAGGGACGCGAGGAGTGCGACGGTCAGCAGATCGCTCACGCGCTGAATTCGCGGATGAGCGGCGACCGATGCGGGGACGAGGTATCCCGCCAGCTTGGTCGCCAACACGATGGCTGAGGCAATCAAGATGGCGGTCCAGGTGGTCATGCTTTCGACCTGTCCGCCACGAGTGCAAGCACGAGACCCGTCGCTGCGGCCACCAAAATCGGTATTCCGGGCGGAAGAGTGGGCACGGCAATCACCGTCACCACCGCCGCCACCGCCGCGATGGCGACGGGCTGACGCGCCTGAATGCGAGGCCACAACAACCCGAGGAAAGCCGCGGCAGCGGCAGCGTCCAGTCCCCAGGTTTTCGGATCACCGAGAGCATCGCCCAGGACGGCGCCCACCGCGGTCATCAGGTTCCACCCGACAAATATGGCCGCACCCGTCAACCAAAAACCGCGTCGCTGTTCGCGGGGTTCGGTTTGAGCGATGGCGACCGCGGTGCTCTCGTCGATCGTCCAGTGCCCCGCCAACAGCCTCGTCCAGAAGCCCGGTCCCACAACCGCGGACATCCGGACGGCATACAGTCCGTTGCGAATGCCGAGCAGTCCGGCGGCGGTGATGATGCTGGGACCCGCCGCCCCCGCCGCGACGAGTCCGATGACCGCGAACTGCGAACCACCCGAGAACATGAACAGGGAGAGCACCTGGGTTTGCCAGAAATCGAGTCCGGACGCCACGGCCAGCGCTCCGAACGAGATGCCGTAGAGCGAGACCGCTCCGGCCACCCCCAACGACATGGACACCGTCGCGCGAACGGCGGGGGTCATCACGATTGTGGCTCGTCCGATTTCGGCTCGGTGGCGTATCGGAGCATCGGGAACGACGCCGAGACGTTGAAGCCCACTCCCGGGACTCGCTGGGTGTGAACCAACCCGTCAAATGCGCGGGCGCGGCTCGTCATTTCCAGAAGTCCGCGGCCCGTTGTTACGTCAATTAACGCGTCCTGGTCGCTCTCGATGGTCACGGGGGCGGGTGGCTTTTCTCCCGATTCTGCTGCGCGGCGGTGGGCCGCGCGTTCCCCGTTGTCATTGATTGTGAGGGACAGTCCGTGCGGACCCCAGGTGAACATCACGTCGACTTCGGTGCCGACTCCGCCGTGTTTCTGAGAGTTTGACACCGCTTCGGTCACGATTCGAAAAATCGCCAATTCGGCGGATTGGGACAGCGCGAACCGATCACCCGACTCTTCGAAATTGACGATAAGCCCGCTGTCTTCGATTTCGGCAAAGAGTTCTGTGAGGGAGTCCAGTGCGGGCCACTCGTTGAACGTGGCGTAGCCCTGTTGCGCAATATCCATCGCGCGGCGCATGTCGTTGAGCGCCTGGCGCGCGGTTTGCACGAGCGCACGGGAATGCCGCTGCAAAGCGGCTTTGTTCTCGAGGCTTTGGAAAGCGGACCCTTCGGACCGCGCCACGATGTCGGCCAGTGTGCGAGCGACAATCGCTTGTTGTTCGTGAATCATGCGCAGCCGATCCGCCAACTCCGCCGCACGCAGGGCAGATTCGGTGGGGGAAACGGACGGTGTGGCGGACAGTGACATCGGGGAACGCGATCCCCGCACCCCCCGCGAACGACGGAAAAACACCAACGCGGCGGTGAAACCGGACAGCGCGAGAACAGCAAGCACCGTGTCCAGTAGCGACCAGGTGCCCATTGGTTCTCCTTGGAGGTGATTCTCCGAGCGCGATGCCCTTGGTGTTGTGGCTCCCCGACTTGGACTCGAACCAAGAACCTATCGGTTAACAGCCGATTGCTCTGCCAATTGAGCTATCGAGGAAGGTGAGCCCACTATACCAAAACTCTTGTCGTCAATAGCCCGTGCGCGTGTCCACGAGGCCGAGGAATGGTTCGCCCGAAAGGAACGACCGAACGTTGGTCTCGATGCGCGAACCGAGCAGGTGGGCGGTCATCAGTGGCGTGTCCGCCGCGTGAGACGTGATGACACATCGGGTTTCCTGCCAGAGCGGGTGATCCTCGGGAAGGGGCTCCGGCTCGGTGACGTCGAGCCCCGCCCCCCACAATCGGTCGTCACGGAGCGCATCGACGAGGGCGTCCTGGTCGAGCAGCGCTCCTCGGGCGATGTTGATGAGAACGGCGTGAGTTGGCAGCAACTCGA
>JAULYU010000078.1:0-2111 GCA_032117735.1 Microbacteriaceae bacterium | reverse complement strand
CGGGCTGACCGCGACCATCGACGATCGTGTCATCGAACCGTGGAACGAGTTCCGGGGAATGGCGCTCGACGGCGGTCTTTCTCTCGCGACTCGTCCCGACCTGTGGAAGTTCCTCACCAACCCGCTTCGACCATCGTGGGGTGAGCCGTACCGGGACATCGCCCAGCGCATGCTGGCAGCGATGCGTGACGCGGCGGATTCTGTGGACGGCGGTGACGTTGTGATTGTCTCGCACCAGTTACCCATCTGGATGGTGCAGCGAGCGATGTCCGACAAGCCGTTGGCGCATTGGCCCGGAACTCGACGCTGTTCGCTGTCGTCGGTCACGTCGTTCCAGGTTCACCCCGCGGATTTCGTCGAGTTCGACTATCGCGAGGCGATCGATGTCGACGGCGCACTGGATTCGGGTGCCGCATGAACCGCCGAGGCTTTGTCGTGGGCATTCTGGTGGCAACCCTCGCGCTGGGCGGGTGCGTGTCCAACGACCCGCTCGCCAACCAGGTCACCGAGGACAACTACACCTCGTCGGATGGGTCGATCACGGAACTCGCGGTGAGCAACCGCGACGAACCGGTTTCGTTCGAGTCGTCGAACACCTCGGACGGCTCGACAATCCGTTCGAGCGATTACGTCGGCTCGGTGCTCATCGTCAACTTTTGGTTTGCGGCCTGCCCGCCCTGTCGTTTCGAAGCGCCTGATTTGGCGGAACTCGCGGCACAGTACGCCGATCGCGGGGTCCAGTTTCTCGGAATCAACGTCTATGACGATGTCGCGGTAGCGAATTCCTTTGAGCGAGACTTCGACATCCTGTATCCCAGCATCCTCGACGCTGAATCCGGAGAAGCCCGACTCGCCTTCGCCGGGCAGCTTCCCCCCAACGGTGTCCCGACGACCGTCATCATTGACCGTCAGGGTCGCGTCGCCTCGCGTCTGTCCGGCGCAATTCTCGACCGTGCCGTGTTCGAAGAAATGATTGAGTCGGTTCTCGCGGAGCCCGCCCAGTGAACGGAACCGTCGGCGAAATCGTGTTTTCGGGCGACCTACTCGTTGCTCTGCCCATCGCGTTCCTCGCCGGGCTGATCGCGTTTCTCTCGCCCTGCATCGTTCCTCTTATTCCCGGATACATCGCCTACGTCTCGGGTTTCACCATCACCGCCGACCCGACTCCCGCGGACCGACGCCGCGTCCTCGCGGGGATTCTCGGGTTCGTTGGAGGGATGGGCGTCGTGTTCATCACCCTGTCTATCTTTTTCGGGACCCTCGGGCTTCTGCTGTTGCCTTATCTGGACATCGTGTTGCGCGTTTCCGGGGTCATTTTGATTGTGCTCGGAATCGTTTTCGCGGGGGGAATTCCGGCGTTACAGCGTGACTTTATTCCGGCGTGGAAAACCCGTGCGGGCGTGTGGGGTTCCCCGTTCCTCGGGATGGTCTTCGCGCTCGGGTGGGTCCCCTGTGTCGGGCCGACGCTCGTCGCGGTTCAAACGCTCGCGTTCGGGACGCAGGACCCCGCGCGGGCCGCGGTGCTCGGGGTGGCGTACTGGCTCGGGCTGGCCTTGCCGTTCGTGCTCGTCGCACTTCTGCTGGGGCGGGTCCTTCCCGCTCTCGCCTGGGTTCGCCGCAACATCGCGGTCATTAACATCGCGGGCGGCGCACTGCTCGTCGTCATCGGTGTCCTCATGGTCGTCGGAATCTGGCGTGAATTCTTGTCGTGGTCGGGGGTGTTTCTGAGTGGCTTCCCGTCGATTCTCTGAGCCCGGTGCGCTGCAACCGGTCGACCTCGCCGATTCGACCAGCGACTTCGATTCGCCGGACGCTCCGCGCAAGAACCGGCTCGACGCGCCGATTCGCGGGCCGAAACTCGGGCCGCTCGAGTTCCTTCGCTGGGGGTGGCGCGTCCTCACCTCGATGCGGACCGCCATCATTCTCATGGTGTTGTTGGCATTCGCATCGATTCCCGGGTCGCTCGTTCCACAACGGTCCTCTGATCCCAACGGCGTCATCGTCTTTCGCAACGCGGATCCCGAATTGTTCGCCCTCTACGACTCGTTCCAACTGTTCGACACGTTCACGTCGGTGTGGTTCTCGTCGATCTATGTGTTGTTGTTCGTGTC
>JAULYU010000077.1:0-5433 GCA_032117735.1 Microbacteriaceae bacterium | reverse complement strand
TGTGGACGATGAACCTCAACATCGTTCTCGCGATGACGGTGATTCTCACCATCGTCGGCACAATCTATATCGCGGTGTTGGAATGGTCCAACCCGAATTCGCTCGGGCCGCTCGACACCTTCACGAAGATCATGGCGTCCTTTTTTCATTCAGTGCAAACTCGAAGCGGCGGCCTCAACACACTGGACATCGGTCTCTTTCAGCCCGAGACGTGGCTCGGGATGGACGCTCTGATGTTCATCGGCGCGGGCCCGAGCAGCACCGGCGGGGGAATTCGGATCACGACGTTCGCGGTGCTCGCCTACATCGTCTGGACCGAACTTCGCGGCGACTCGGCGGTGAACATCTTCGGCAAGCGCCTTTCACGCTCGGTCCACCGCCAGGCCATCACCATCGCTCTCCTCTCGGTCGCCTACGTCGCTCTCTCGACCGTTCTCATGCAGGTCGTCACCGACATCGATACGGATAAAATCATCTTCGAAGTGATCAGTGCGTTCGGAACGGTGGGGCTGTCTACCGGAATCACCGCGTCTCTCCCCGACGCTGCACTGATTAACCTCATTGTGCTCATGATTGTCGGGCGACTCGGCCCTCTTACGCTGAGTACAGCACTTGTTCTCACCCATCGCCCCAACCTCTACGAATTCCCGAAAGAAAGGCCTCTCCTTGGTTAAACGAACATTTGGCACACGAAAAAGCGTGCGGAACGTCGCCGTCTTCGGACTGGGGCGTTTCGGCTCGGCGTTGGCCTGCGAGCTCATGGACAGCGGCGTCGAAGTGCTCGGAATCGAGACCAACGAGGATCGCGTCCAACGGCACAACGGGTTGTTGACGAAAGTCGTCCGCGTTGATCCCGGCGTCGGTGAGGCTCTCGAGCAACTGCACGTCAAGGATTACGACGTCTGTGTGATTGCCATCGGGTCCGATGTCCTCGCCAGCATCCTCATCGGCGCGTATCTCATCAAAATCGGTGCAAAAGAGGTCTGGGCGAAAGCGACATCGATCGAGCACGGAGACATCCTCGGACAAATCGGGGTACACCACATCGTCTACCCCGAGCACGACATGGGCCGCCGTGTCGCCCACCAGGTCAAGGGGTCGACCGACTTCATCGAGGTCGACGAGACCTATGTCATCATCAAAACCACGGCCAATCAGCACATCATTGGAACGCGACTCGGTGATTCGGAAATTCGCAAACGCTACGGAGTCACGGTGATGGCGGTAAAAACCGGGGACGGAAACTGGGTCAACGCGGACAGCGACACGGTGGTTGCTGAGTTCGACGAGGTCCTCGTGGCGGGACCCACCAAACAGGCGGAACAGTTCGGCCTCCTCAATTAGCCACCAACCTCGGTAAGGAATCCCTATGACACAGTCCGGAATTGAAATCGACGAGCGCGATGAGGCGATTCGCCCCGCCGACGACCTGTATCGACACATCAACGAGCGTTGGATCGCCCGAACGCCCATCCCCGAGGACCGAGCCCGTTACGGGTCTTTTCACATCCTCGCGGAAGAAGCGGAAAAGGCAGTCCGAACCATCATCGAGGAGTGCCAATCCGCACCCGAGGGGACCGAAGCGCGCAAGGTCGGCGACCTGTACTCGAGTTTCATGGATGTCGATGCGGTCAACGCACTCGGGGCCGCACCGCTCACTCCGTTGCTGGATCGAATCAGCCAGGTCGAGTCCCTCGCCCACTTCATGTCGACACTGGGTGGATTCGAACGCGAAGGAATCGGATCCTTCGTGTCGATGTGGGTGGACAACGACCCCGGTGACCCCTCGCGCTATCTCGTGTTTCTCGAACAGAGCGGGATTGGACTTCCCGACGAGTCGTATTTTCGGGAAGACACCTTTGCCTCGATTCGCGAGGCGTACCGTGCCCACCTCGAACGCATGTTCGCTCTGGCCGGGCTGAGTGAACCCGCAGCGAGCGCGGCGCGCGTGTATGCCCTCGAGGAACGACTGGCCTCGTTCCACTGGGACACGGTTCGTTGCCGTGACACCCACGCGACCTACAACCTGGTCGGCTGGGACGAATTTGCCTTGTCCTTGGGGCCGGTCGCGGTGCCGTGGCGCGACGCTCTCGACGTTTCGGATCAGGTGTTCGCCGAAGTTGTGGTGAGGCAGCCGTCCTTCATCGAAGGCGCCCGATCGGTTCTGGAATCGGCGGACCTAGAGTCCCTCACCGACTGGTTGCGCTGGCAGGTTATTCACGGACTCGCGCCCTACCTGTCGGCCGAGTTCGTGGACGAAAACTTCGCGTTCTACGGAACTGCGCTCTCGGGTACCCCCCAGATTCGCGACCGTTGGAAGCGCGGTGTCGGATTCGCCGAGGGCGGTCTCGGGGAGGCCGTCGGCAAACTGTATGTTGAACGCCACTATCCTCCCGCGGCGAAAGCACAGATGGACGTCCTCATCCACCACCTCACCGAGGCGTACCGTGAATCCATCACCAACCTGGAGTGGATGAGTGACGAGACCAAGACGCGCGCGCTCGAAAAGCTGGACAAGTTCACGCCCAAGATTGGGTACCCCGTGAAGTGGCGCGACTATTCGACCGTTCACGCATCGGCGGATGACCTCGTCGGCAACGTGTTCGCGATTGCCCGATTTGAATTCGCTCGGGAACTCGGAAAAGTGGGGAAACCGCTGGACCGAGACGAATGGTTCATGTTGCCCCAGACGGTCAACGCCTATTACAACCCCGGCTTCAACGAAATCGTCTTCCCGGCCGCAATCCTTCAGTACCCGTTCTTCGTCGCAGACCGTGACGACGCCGCCAACTACGGCGCTATCGGTGCCGTGATTGGTCACGAGATTGGGCACGGGTTTGACGATCAGGGCAGCGAGTTCGATGGCGACGGGCGTTTGTCTAACTGGTGGAGCGATGTCGATCGCGAACGGTTCTCCCAGCGGACGCGTGCGCTCATTGATCAGTACAACGCGCTCGAACCCAGGGCGCTGCCCGGACACCACGTCAATGGCGAACTGACCATCGGCGAGAACATTGGCGACCTGGGTGGGCTCAGCATCGCTTGGAAGGCGTACACGCGGTCCTTGGACGGCGCCGAACCGCCCGTCGTCGACGGCATGACGGGAGCGGAAAGGTTTTTTCTGTCGTGGGCTCAGGCGTGGCGTCAATCGGCCCGTGACGAGGAGGCACTGCGACTGTTGGCCATCGACCCGCACTCACCCCCTGAGTTCCGCTGCAACCAAATCGTGCGCAATCTCGACGTGTTCTATGACACGTTCGGTGTGAATGAGAATGATCCGATGTGGTTGGAACCAGCCGAGCGCGTCACGATCTGGTAGTTCCGGGTCGTCCTCTTGTTCGGCTTTCGGCATCACGATTTTTGACACCGGAGTTCGGGGATAGAATGTGTTCTCTGAACGGCATACAAGGAGGAGTCACGATGCGGGGAAAGATTCTTTTCGTACTTGGTCTCGGAGTTGGCTACGTTTTCGGAACGCGTGCGGGCCGTGCGCGGTACAACCAGATGAAGACTGCGGCACTCAAGGTGTGGAACGACCCCCGGGTGCAGGAACAGGTTACGGCGGCGACCGAATTCGTCAAGGAGAACGCTCCCGAGGTCGCGTCGGCCGTGTCGGAGAACGTCAAAAAGATTTCGGAACGCGTCGAGGCGATTCGAAAAGGCGCGGCGGCAGAGTCGACCGCCCCACCGGTCAAGAAATCCGCGGCCAAACCGCGGCCGCGAAAGACGACCCCTCAACCTCCCGCCGCGGACTCGAAGAACTAACCCCCCATGGCGAAGGACGCTTCTGAGCGGGGGTTTTTTCGGCTCCTCGCCGACCTTCCGCGGGAACTCAGCGATCTCGTTCGTGCTGAAATTCGCCTGCTGCAGTCCGAGTTCGCCAGCAAACTTCGATCCGCGGGAATCGGGCTGGGTTGGGTCACGCTGGGAGTCACACTGCTGTCGATGTTCATGACGATGCTCGTCGTCGCGCTCATTCTCTGGCTCGCCGTGTTCATGCCCGCGTGGGCCGCAGCGCTCACGGTCGCCGCCGTCGTGCTGGTGGGTGGTGTCACGTTCATCGCCATCGGGATTGCGTCCATTCGGAAAGGGTTCACCCCTTTCGAGTCGGTCGATCAGATTGCCGCGGATTTCCGGAACCTAGCGAAAGGCACATCGCATGGCTCGTGAACAACAACAGATCGCGGCCGACATCGCCGCTCGACGCGAACAGTTCCGCAAGACGGCCGCAGAACTAGAGCACAAACTGGACTTTCCCGCGCAGCGCGCAGCGTTGGGCGAAAAAATCGCCGGGTCGTATCAAGCCAACCCGGTGCCGTGGTGGATCGGAGCGGGGATTGTGGGCGTCGTTGTCGTGAGCACGATTGCGTGGGCGGTTTTCGGGGATGACTGATTTCGCAATTCGCGAGGTCAGCCCGACGTCGAGTATCCCCGTGATTCGCCGCCTCGGTGACCAGACGGTTCTCATTCCGCGCGGCGGTCGATTTTCGGAAGACATCACGAATCGGCTTACGGTTCTCGGCGCGCAGGCGGTCGTCGCGCCCGTCGTCAATTTCGCCGCCGCGGAAGACGACGACGCGCTCCAGCAACAGCTGACGCGCCTGCGAGCGGGTGAGTTCGATTGGGTTGTTCTCACGAGTGCAACAACGGTGGATGTGCTGCAGCACGAAAAGGTCGAGATTCCCGCACACACTCGCGTGGCGGCAATCGGAGAAACCACCGCACAGGCGCTGTCCTTCGTCAACATCCGGGTTGACTTCGTCCCGACCACCGATAACTCACCCCGCGGCTTCCTCAACGCGCTGCCCGAGGGATTTCTGGAATCGTCCGTTTTCGTCCCCCACTCCGAAACCTCCGAGCCGATTCTCGCGGCGGGTTTCACGGAACGGGGTGTCCGAGCGACTTTTGTGTCGGCATACCGAACCATCGGGCTCGCGATTGACGAAGGCGTCATCCAGCGGGTTCGGTCAGGAGACATCACCGCGATCCTGGTAAGTTCCGGAAGTGTCGCCCGACAGTTGGCACTGCAGTTGAGCCCGATTCCAGCCACAACGGCCATCATCTGTATCGGACCACGGACCGCCTATGACGCGCGCGAAGCGGGACTGGTGGTGTCGCACACCGCAGCAGAGCGCAGTAACGAGGCACTCGTGGACGCGTTGCTCGAGTTCCGGAACGCCTAACCGAACAGCAGCGCGGCTTCGGACCAGCGCTCGACCGGAACAGTCTTCAGCTCGCCGAGTGCGGACTCGAACGTGGTCGTCACGATGTCGGTGCCACGGAGGGCGACGAGGCTTCCCCAATTCCCCTCGGAAATCACTCGGGTGGCGTTCATTCCGAATCGCGTGGCCAAAACGCGATCGAACGCGGAGGGTGTTCCCCCTCGCTGGATGTGGCCGAGTGTGGTGGCGCGGGTTTCGATTCCCGTCGCCT
>JAULYU010000076.1:0-2947 GCA_032117735.1 Microbacteriaceae bacterium | reverse complement strand
GTTGCGGATTTCGATTGGTGACGAGGACTTCGGTCACTCGAGGATCGGCGGCCAGGTCTTCGACGCGAATCGCGCCCATTCGACCTGCACCGAATACGAGAACTTTCATGGACGACCTCATTTCATTGGGTGGGGACATCTTGCGGAAAACTGATTTGTTCTGACATACTAATTGGACCGTTCCAACAAAGGATTGTCAATGTCGGACTTTATCTCCCGAGTCGCCTCCGCCCCCATCTCCTGGGGGATCTGCGAGGTCCCCGATTGGGGCGCCATGTTACCGACCGACCGCGTTCTCGGTGAAATGGCCGGACTCGGTTTCACCGCAACCGAGTTGGGTGCGCCCGGGTTCCTCCCCGACGACCCCGAAGCGCTCAAGGACAAACTCGCCGAATTCGGAATGATCCTGTTGGGTGGTTTCACGCCCGTCATCCTGCACGACCCGGCCGAACGCGACGCGACCATCACCAGCGCCACCGCCACGGCCCGCTTGTTCCAACAAGCTGGCGCGACCAAGTTCGTGTCCTCTGTCGTTCAGGACATGGACTGGTCGATCCCTCGGCCACTGTCCGTCGCCGAGCACAAGCACATGGCTGAGATGTTCGGCGTCATCGACGACATTTGTGGTGAGTACGGGCTGGAACAGGTTCTTCACCCGCACGTGCAAACCCTCGTCGAAACCAAGGACGACATCGCTCGGGTGCTCGACTCGTGTGACGTTCACTTCTGTCTCGACACGGGCCACATCGCGTTCGGCGGCCAAGATCCGGTCGAATTCGCGAAGATGGCGTTCGAGCGCGTCGGGCACGTGCACTTGAAAGACATCCGACTCGACATGGTTCCCGCGGTTCTTCGTCGCGAAGTTTCGCTCATGGCCGCCACCCAGGCGGGCGTTTTCACGACACTCGGCGACGGCGATGTGGACATCCTCGGCGTTGTCCAGACGCTCGAGTCCGCCGGGTATCGCGGGTGGTACGTCATCGAACAAGACACCGCCATCACCGCCGGCTTTCCCGCTGAGGGCGACGGCCCCGTCCACCAGGTCGCGGCGTCGCTCAAATATCTCACCGACGTCGTCGCGCCGACCCTCGGATAGCCGCCATGTCCACCTGGGAAGTCCTGAGCGTCGGTCGGATCAGCGTCGATTTGTACGCGGTCGAGCCGAACATTGGCTTCGACGGGCAGCAGAGTTTTCAGAAGTCGGTCGGAGGAAGCCCCACCAACGTCGCGGTTGCCGCCGCACAGCTGGGACACCGTGTCGCCCTCGCCACCAAAGTCGGTGATGACGCGTTTGGAGACTACGTTCGTGGTCGCTTGAACAGCTGGGGGGTTGACACGAATTTCGTCACGTCACAACCCCACGCGCAGACCCCGCTCGCGCTCGCGGCGTTGACGCCCCCGGAAAGTCCCACCGTCATCTTTTATCGGGGTCCGGCTGCGCCCGACACAACGCTGACGACCGCCGATGTCCCCGCTGACGTGGTGCGTGACACGCCAATCTTGTGGGTCAGCCAGGGTTCGTTGGCGCAGGGAACCACCGCCGAAACCTGTCTCACGTGGATGGGAATGCGGTCACGCGATCAACACACCATTCTGGATTTGGATTATCGTCCCTCGCTGTGGGCGGACCGCGACGCGGCTCGTGCCATGGCAACACGGGCGATTGCACTCGCCACGGTCATCGTCGGAAACCGCGAGGAGTGTGCGGTTGCCGTCGGAACCGACGTGCCGGATGATGCGGCCGACCTGCTTCTCGCTGCCGGCGCCGGGCTGGCAATCATCAAACTCGGTGCGGACGGTGCGCTGATGGCGACCGCTTCGGAACGGATTCGGATTCCGGCCACCCCGATTGACGTCGTGTGTGGGCTCGGTGCTGGTGACGCATTCGGCGGGGCACTCTGCCACGGGTTGCTGAATGGCTGGGAACTCGAACGGATTGGGCGCGCGGCCAACGCCGCCGGCGCACTGGTGTCCACCAAACTCACCTGCGCGGATGCGATGCCGACCGTGGCCGAACTCGACGAGATGATCGGAGCACCCGCGTGACTCTGAACCACGACCTCTATCAAGCCCTCCTGGACGCGAGGGTGTTCGAACCGCGCGCGCTGGTGGATGCGTTGTCATCACGGCGCCGCCGAACCGTCGCCGGAAACGACGGAAAACTGCTCATCCTGGCGGCCGATCACACCGCGCGCGGAAAAATCTCGCTTGGCGGGAATCCGCTCGCGATGGCGGACCGATTCACTCTGCTCGACCGCTTGGTTCGTTGCCTCGCAATGCCCCACGTCGATGGCGTGTTGGCGAGCGCCGACGTTCTCGAAGAACTCGCGTGGCTCGGTGCACTGGACGGCAAGTTGGCCCTTGGGACAATCAACCGCGGTGGCATCATCGGCGCGCGCTGGGAACTCGATGACCGCGTCACCGCCTACGACGTCGACCACGTCGAATCGATGGGCCTCGACGGTGGAAAAACCTTGATTCGCATCGACCACACCGACCCGAGCGTAGCCCGCACCATCGAGACGGTCGCCCGAATCTCGACCGAACTGGCCGACCGAGGCATCATGTCCCTCATCGAGCCGTTGCCGTATGTGACACATCCGGACGGGAGTCCGACGCTCGACACGTCCGATGAGGCTCTCATCAAGGTCGTCGCTATCGCATCCGGTTTGGGTGCTATGTCGGCATACACCTGGCTCAAGGTGCCGGCGAGTGCGCGAATGAACGAGGTAGCGGGAGCCACGACGCTACCCATCCTTCTGCTCGGTGGCGAGCCCGGACCGGACGCCAACGACACGTTTGGCCTGTGGGAACAGTCGATGGTCGAACCCAATGTGCGCGGGCTGGTTGCGGGACGCGCGTTGCTGTATCCCAAAGACGGGGACGCCGAGGCCGCCGTTGTGCGCGCGTCGTCGATCGTTCGTCCGAATCACCCATTCACCACGGA
>JAULYU010000075.1:0-3488 GCA_032117735.1 Microbacteriaceae bacterium | reverse complement strand
CGCCGTTGGCACGCACTTCACTTGGATGCATTTAGCGGACACTTCGGATTCGTGGCGCGACCGTTCGACGATTGGAAGAAACTCGTCATCGAAACCATCGGCCTCGATCTCGCGGGTAATTTCGCCCTCCTCGATGACAACGACAACGCGGTCGGGTACGTCGAGTGTTCGGACGAACTCGTCGAAGACAACTTCGGATTTGTGAACCACCTCGCGGTGGCATCCTCCCATCGCGGGCGAGGACTCGGTGAATTCCTTCTGCGGCTCGCGTGCGCGCACTCGGCAACCAAGGGCTACGAGCAACTCGAGTTGTCCGTCGACACCGGAAACGACACCGGAGCCTTGGCGTTGTACGAGAAGGTCGGGTTTGTTGCCGTGTCCTCTTGGCAACAGGTCGGTCGCGCCTAACCGGCCAACAACACGTCGTCCGCGCATAAAAATCGGGACGCCACCCGAAGGTGACGCCCCGAAAGGGTAGGTCGAAACCTACTTGAGCGTGACGGTTCCGCCGGCTTCCTCGATGGTTGCCTTTGCCTTGTCAGCGGTCTCTTTGTTGACACCTTCGAGGATGGTCGCGGGTGCGCCATCAACGAGGGCCTTAGCTTCTCCGAGGCCGAGGTTCGTGAGTGCACGGACCTCTTTGATGACCTGGATCTTCTTGTCGCCGGATGCGTCGAGAACGACGTCGAACGAGTCCTTCTCTTCTGCAGCGTCGCCGCCGCCACCAGCGCCACCGGCTGCGGGTGCAGCAGCGGCAACAGCAACGGGTGCAGCTGCGGTTACGTCGAATACCTCTTCGAACTTCTTGACGAAGTCCGAGAGTTCGATGAGCGAGAGTTCCTTGAATGCCTCAATGAGGTCATCTGCGCTGAGCTTAGCCATGATTGTCTCCTTGTTTCTGGGGTTGTCGAAAACGCGCTAGTTACGCGTTTTCCTGCTTCTGACGCAACGCGTCGACCGCGCGAACGGCCTGGGCGAGCGGTGCGTTGAACATGTAGGCAGCGCCGAAAAGCGACGACTTGAAAGCGCCTGCGAGCTTGGCAAGCAGGACCTCTCGTGTCTCGAGATCGGCGAGCTTTTTGACCTCGTCAGCCGTGAGGGGTGCTCCGTCAAAGAAGCCTCCCTTGATGACGAGATCCTTGTTCGCCTTGGCAAAGTCACGCAGGGCCTTCGCAACAGCGACAGTGTCGCCGTGAACGAAAGCGATGGCGGAGGGTCCGACGAGTTCGGCATCGAACGAGCTGATGCCTTCCGCGTTGAACGCCCGCTTGGCCAGCGTGTTCTTCACCACGGCGTACGACGCGTTCGCACGGATGTTTCCGCGCAGCTCTTTAAGCTGTGCGACCGTGAGTCCGCGGTACTCGGTGAGCAGTACACCGCTCGAGTTTCGGATTGCTTCCGAAATCTCGGCGATTGTTGCTTCCTTGTTCGCCATGGTGCTCCTTGTGTTTGGATGAGCCGGCGACCGCGGGAAATGAAAAAACTCCGGCGCACACGCACGGAGTCAAACAGCTTTCGCTGGGGAACTTCATTCGCCTGCGCGGGTCCTCACCGGGGTGAGACTTCGGTTTCTCACTTGCGTTCGAAACAACCAGCGGTCTTCGGTGTTATCAGACTACCTCGCCGAACCGACGACGCGCAAATCACGTACCTGGTGCACGGGGAATCGTGACGATGAAACGGGTGTCCCCCGGCTCGCTTTCCACAACAATCGTCCCTTTCAGAGCACGAACAATTCCCTGAACGATCGCGAGTCCCAGTCCGGTGGAGCCCGTCGCACGGGTACGCGAGGTGTCCGCGCGAACAAAACGCTCGAACAATGACTCGCGAATTTCGTCGGGAATGCCCGGTCCGTTATCAGCAACGGTGATCACGACGCTGTCGTCTGTTGTCGCGACCGTCGTTGTGACAACAGTGCCGGGCGGGGTGTGGGTCCGAGCATTCGCGAGAAGGTTCACGAGGACCTGGTAGAAACGGTTTCGGTCCGCCAGAATCGTGGCACCGCGTGAAGTTTTGATTTTCCACACGTGAACCGGGGATGCCACTTGGGCGTCGTTGACGGCATCCTTGGCGAGTTTGGCGACATCGACGCGGGTACGGTCGAAATCCAGTCCCTCGTCAAGCCGCGCAAGCAGCAACAGATCCTCGACAAGCGCGGTCATCCGAATGGATTCAGATTCGATCCGATCGAGCGAGTGTCGCAAATCGGGGCTCATGTCCATGTTCTGTCGCCGTGTGAGTTCGGAATATCCGCGAATGGCGGTGAGCGGGGTCCGGAGTTCGTGGCTCGCGTCGGCGACAAACTGTCGAACCTTCGCTTCGCTTTCACGACGCGCGGTCAGCGCTTCGTCGACATTGTCGAGCATGTGGTTGAACGCCTGTCCCAGCTGTCCGACTTCGGTGTCCGGCTGATCGATGGTCACGCGCTCGGTCAACGGCGCGTCGCCCACCGCGAGGTTGAGCCCCGAGACGCGCTGCGCTGTTTCTCGCACCCGCTCGAGTGGGCGCAGTGCAAGATCGACGCTCTTGCGCCCGGCAAGAACGACGATGACGACGATTCCGAACACGAGGATCCCGAGGAACGTTCCGATCCTCCCGATGACGCTGTTGATCGCACGAGTGGACAACCCCATCACGATGGTGGACCCGCGTGAGGTTCCGACGGACGCCATCCGATACGACCCGGCATCTCTGACTCGCACATCGCGGATCCCTGTTCCCCACCCCGAGGTGGGAATGTCCGTCAATTGCGCCGGAGTGAAGGCTTGCGGCGCCGCCCGGTCGTCGAGATAAACCGCGGACACCTGACCGTCCGCGCCGATTGCCGCGAGCACTGTCCCCACCGCCGTTCCCGGACCCGTGAGACGATCATCGAACTCGCCTCGGCCTTGGCCGGGTGAATTGAAACGCTGCGCCGCGGAAACCAATTCCTCGTCTAGCTGGCCAATTAGGTAAGCCCGAATTCCCACCATCGTCGCCCCGCCGATGAGGATGCCGGCGACAGCGGTCAAAGCAGCGCTGGAGACGATCAGGCGTTTGCGCAACGGCCAGCGGTCAAACACCAGCTACTCCGCTGGTCGCAGGACGTATCCGACGCCGCGAACCGTGTGAATCATCGAGGGTCCGAGGGTGTCGATTTTCTTTCGCAGGTAGGAGATGTAGATCTCGACAATTGACGAACGCCCTCCGAAGTCGTACGACCAGACTCGGTCAAGAATCTGCGATTTCGACAACACCCGCTTGGGGTTGCGCATGAGGTACCTCAGAAGTTCGAACTCGGTTGCGGTCAGATCAACCCGCGTGGCTCCGCGAAAGACCTCGTAGGTCTCTTCGTTGAGAACCAAATCGCCGACGGAAATTTCGGGGTCTTCCCGCACTTCGGTCGCCATGAGTGATCGGCGAACGATTCCTCGAATACGCGCGACCAGTTCCTCCACCGAAAACGGCTTGGTGACGTAATCGTCCCCGCCAGCGGTGAGTCCGACCAC
>JAULYU010000074.1:0-1874 GCA_032117735.1 Microbacteriaceae bacterium | reverse complement strand
GATTGATTGGTCGGGGTCTCATGCGTGGACCTTCGAACCTCTGGACGAGGCAGTATTTCCCGCGGTGCGACTTGCTCGCCAGGTCGGCGTTGCCGGCTCGACGTTTCCCGCTGTGTACAACGCGGCGAACGAGGTCGCGGTCGAGGCGTTCAACGCGGGGCACATCGGATTCCTCGACATTGTCGAGACAATCGAGCGCGTGGTCGAGGCGCACTCGGCCCCCGGAGTCCTCGACCTCGGCAGCTTGCTGGCGGCGGACGGTTGGGGCCGCGAGACGGCTAAGAGTTTCCTGAGCAACCGCTAAACCCGCCCGAGGCCGTCGACGGTCACGGGTAACCTTGACCCCATGGAGATAGTTCTGTGGATCGCGGGTGTGCTGTTTCTGGCAATCGGAATCGCCATCTCGATCGGTCTCCACGAACTCGGGCACTACTATCCCGCCCGTAAGTTCGGGGTGTTTGTCGGCTCGTTCATGATCGGTTTCGGGCCAACGCTGTGGTCCCGCAAATTCGGCGAGACCGAATTCGGTTTCAAGGCCATCCCGCTCGGCGGGTATGTCGCGCTGTCGGGGATGTATCCGCCGACCGCCAATTCCACGCGGCCCGGTTTCCGGCTCTTCCGCAATCTGGTTCAGGAAGCCCGCGACGCTTCCGCCGAAAGCATCACCGATGAGTCGCGCGCGTTCTATCGCCTGCCCATCTTCCAGCGTGTGATCATCATGCTCGGCGGGCCGTTCATGAACCTCGTCATCGCGACCGTTCTGTTCATTTTTCTCTTCACCGGCATCGGGGTCGTTGGCACCACCACGACAATCGGCGCTGTCTCGGAGTGCGTGCTTCCCGTCACGTCGACGCGCACCGTTTGCGAATCGACCGACCCGAAAGCGCCAGCCGCTCTCGGCGGACTGAAAGCGGGGGACCGCGTTCTGTCGATTGGCGGTGAGCCCGTCACGACCTGGGAATCCGGCACGTCGATCATCCGCGAATCCGTTGGCCGCGAACTGACGTTCGTGGTGGAACGTGACGGACAGGAACTTTCTCTCGCGGTCACCCCGATCGCGTCGGAGCGGTATGCCTTCGACGACTCGGGGAATCCGATGATGGACGCGGACGGAAACCCCGTCACCACGGTCGTCGGGTTCGTCGGGGTCGGGCCGGAACTCGAGCGACAACAACAATCACCAGCGGTCGCGCTCGGCGCGATGGGCAACAACATCGTGCAGGTGGGGGCACTGGTCCTCGACCTGCCCAATCGCATCATTCAAGTCGGCAACGCCGCGTTCGGCACGGACGAGCGCGACCCCAACGGGCCGGTCAGTGTGGTGGGCGTCGGTCGCATCGCGGGGGATATCGCCGCCGCCGAACAAATCGATCTCGGCGACCGGGTCGCGGCTCTCATTGGGATCCTCGCGAGCCTCAACATCGCCCTGTTCGTCTTCAATCTCATCCCGCTGTTGCCGCTGGACGGGGGACACATCGTGGTCGCGCTGTGGGAGGCGGTTCGCAACGCGTTCGCACGACTGCGCGGCAAGCCCGCGCCCGGGCCGGTCGATTCGGCGCGGCTCGTTCCGGTCACGATTGTCATCACCGTGCTGCTCATGTCCATGAGCGCACTGTTGATTTACGCCGACATCGTCAAGCCGATAACGCTCGGTCTCTAGGGCTGTACGATAGTGCTGTGGCTGTAAACATCGGACTTCCCCGCGTCGTCGAGACGCTCGCACCGCGTCGCAAGACCCGCCAAATCAAGGTGGGGAAGGTGATGGTCGGCAGTGACCACCAGGTTTCGGTTCAGTCGATGACGACGACCAAGACGACCGACATCAACGGCACTCTGCAGCAAATCGCCGAGCTCACGGCGACCGGTTGCGACAT
>JAULYU010000073.1:0-2238 GCA_032117735.1 Microbacteriaceae bacterium | reverse complement strand
GACGAGGTGTAGTTGTCCTCGGTGACCTGGTTGGCGAGCGGGTCGTTGGACACGCACCCGCCCAGCGCGAGGGTTGCCACCAGAATGCCCACGACAAAGCCTCGGCGGTTCATGCTGCTCCTGAATCTAGAGCGCCGTCGACATCGATCGCCTCGCGATAGTCGAACTCGACGAAATCCGCGGGGTGAACCTGGAACGACGTGACCGACGACAGCGAACACCGACGTGTGCCGGGCCAGTGCGCCAACGGCTTGTCGGACATCGCTCGCTGCACCATCCAGATGGGTAACTGGTGCGAGACAATCACAACGTCACCGCCGTCCACCGAGTCGACCGCATCCCGCATCGCCGCCAACATGCGGCTCGCGATGTCCCGGTAAGGCTCGCCCCACGATGGTCGTAGCGGGTTGGTGAGGAACTTCCACAGGTCGGGACGAGTCGCGAGAGAAAGACCGCCGTCGAGCGCCATTCCCCGGAACTCGTTCCACGGTTCGATGACACGATCGTCGATGGTCGCGGTCAGCCCGGTTGACTTCTCCCACGGTTCCATCGATTCGCGGGCGCGCTGTAGCGGGCTCACCACGAGGCGAGAGATCGACGAAATCGGAACGTGACGCAGCGCTGATTGGGCGAGGTTGCGACCCTTCGGTGTGAGCCCGAAGTTGGGCAGACGCTCGTACAGAACGCCACCGGGGTTGTGTACCTCACCGTGGCGCACGAGATGAACCCGCTCGGCAGTCACGCTCTCGATTGTAACCGCGCAAACTATGGGCAACTCGCCCGCTACGCTGGGGGATTATGGTCACTCGCTCAACCGTTGCGTCCCTTTCCGCTCTCGCCGATGGTGACGTCGTTGTCGCGGGGTGGGTTGATACCGTTCGTGACCAAAAGGCCGTTCAATTCGTCATCCTGCGCGACGAGACGGGGGCGGTGCAACTCGTCACCAAGGCCATTCGTGAACTCGATCCCGAGGTCGCCGATTCCGCCGAGCGGCTCGCCCTGACGGAACTCATCGGAACTCTCAACGCCGGTACATTTATTCGCGTCACGGGCCAACTCGCGCACGACGAGCGCGTCAAACTCGGTGGACTCGAGGTCAAAATTTCGACGCTCGAGGTCGTCGCCGAGGCGCAGCCAGAACCTCCGATTGCCGAAGACTCGAGCATCGACAAGCGTCTCGACTGGCGCTTCCTCGACCTTCGGCGCCCCGAGGCGAACCTCATCTTCCGGGTTCAGACGGTTTTCGAACACGCGATGCGAACCTGGTGGGTCGACAACGGGTTCATTGAAATCCACACCCCGAAACTGATGGCGAGCGCGTCCGAGTCACGCGCCGAACTGTTCGAATTGGAATACTTCGAGACCACCGCGTACCTCGCGCAGAGCCCCCAGTTTTTCAAGCAAATGGCGCAGCCCGCAGGGTTCGGTGCGGTGTTCGAAATCGCGCCGGCGTTCCGCGCTGACCCGTCCTTCACGTCACGCCACGCGACCGAGTTCACCTCGATTGACGCCGAGATGTCGTGGGTCGATTCGCACGAGGACGTCATGGCGATGCACGAGTCAGTTATTGTCGCCGGTCTCACCGCGGTCGCCGAGAAGCTTGGACCGCAGGTCGAAGCCGCGTACGGTGTTGTCGTCACGCCTCCCACGACCCCATTCCCCCGAATCCCTCTCACCGAAGCGCACGAGATTCTGAAGGCCCGCGGGTACACCGTTCCCCGAGCCGACGGCGACCTCGACCCCGAAGGCGAGCGCCAGCTGTCGGCGTACGTGAAAGAGACGTTCGGCCACGACTTCGTCTTCGTCACCGACTACTTCACGTCGATTCGCCCGTTCTATCACATGCGTCACGAGGGCGACTCGAACCTCACGAACTCGTACGACCTTCTGTACAACGGAACCGAGATCGCGACCGGCGCTCAGCGCGAGCACCGCATCGACGTCCTCACCACGCAGGCGAAGGACAAGGGGCTCGACCCCGAAGAGCTCGATTTCTATCTCGACTTCTTCCGTCACGGCGTCCCGCCGCACGGCGGGTTCGGGATGGGCCTCGCCCGAACCCTCATGCTCTTGCTCGGGCTGCCGTCGATTCGCGAAACGACCTACCTGTTCCGAGGACCTAACCGCCTGTTGCCGTAAATACTGACTTAAAGAAGTGAGCCGGTCCCGCTTGGCGGTTCCGGCTCACTGACCCCCTTCGAAAAGGTCTCCTTCAGTATACACAAAATGTTCGCTGTG
>JAULYU010000072.1:0-22722 GCA_032117735.1 Microbacteriaceae bacterium | reverse complement strand
CCGCTGGAGGCGGTTTCGAAGCCCGCGATCAAACGAAGAACGGTGGTTTTCCCCGAACCGGACGGGCCGAGCATCGAAAAGAACTCGCCGTGGGGTATTTCGAGGTCGAGGTCGGAGACAGCGGCGACATCGCCAAAGGATTTGTTCAACTGGTGCAAACTAACGGCGGAGGCGCCACGCGCAGAACTTTGTGTCACAGTTTCACCTAGCTAGTTGACGGACTTCGTTGTCTCGGGAAGCCCCGGCCCGCGTGACTTCTTGTAAGACATTAGCGTACTTGCAGCGGGCCACTCGATTCACAAAAACCCGGGGCCGGCACGTCACAGTTGTGTAAAGTTTTTGGGTCGATTCGCTGCAGGAGTCGAGCCTGCGGCCAAGGGAGGAGAAGGCCGCCGCTCTGGTCCAACTCACTTCTTGCGCTTGCCTCGTTGCTTCAGTGCGCCAACTATCCGCATGACTATCCCCGCCACAATCACGAGATAGACCAGTAGGGAAAATCCCCACTTGATTGCCGAGGACGTTGAGGCCAGTAAGGCCATCGACGACGAAATCGAGCCGTCTGACAGGTACTGACCAGATAGAGCGGCTAAGGCGAAGTTTTCGATCCAATCAAAGACAACCTGACCAAATGGGAGCAGATTCAGAATCCCAACCTTCTGCGAATAAGGCTTAAACAACACCGAGACCCAGACAACATACATAACCCCGTAGATCAGACCAAAGAGAGTGTCCCAAACCTGATTGAATTCGACATACGCAAGAATCATCGGATCGGATCGTTCCGATAAGAAGGCAAGAATCTCTGCCTCGCCGAAGCCCAACGACGTTCCGAGCGACCTGACGCTGCTGTCGGCCACGGCAAAGGCCGTCCCCTTGCCCGTGAGGACCAAGGCAAGGTACCCGCCAAACACAGAAGTAGCCAGCAACCCGGCGACGAGGTTTGACTTCGCATAGAAGAACCGTGATGCGCGGCTCAGGGGTCCAGAGCGTCGGGAAGGATTTACGTTCTCGGTGGTTTTGCTAGACATCGTCGTCTACCTCTCGACTGTTCATGCGGATTCGTGGCTCGGCTCGTTGATATCCCGAAGCCTAGTGGTGCCCTCGGCAGGAGTCGAACCTGCGACCAAGAGATTAGAAGGCTCCTGCTCTATCCGCTGAGCTACGAGGGCGCACCCACTCAATGTAGGCGAATTCAGTCTACTTGAGGCGGTTTTTAGTGTTTTCGCTTCGGGCCAACTTATACATGCTTTCCCCGGTATTCCCAGCGTAAAAAACTCAGCGATAAAACCCCTTGTAACCGTATTATGCTCGGGTTCAACACCATAGGGAAACGGAGGAAATCAGAATGGCGACTGGCAAGTTTTGGACTCGAGGATTTTCAATCGGCTTCTTTGTGTCTTCTCCCATATTTCTTGTGGGCGGACTCTACTTTTTGTTAATTTCGGGTCTTACCGAACGAAGTAACCCAATAGGCGGACTTTTTGCCTGGATAGGGCTTTTACTGGTCTTGTTTCCGGCTGGTTTGATACTCGCTAGAATTTTGTGGCTGCGCAAGAAACGTTAGCCCAAGCACCCTCGGCAGGATCGGCCCGCACACCACGAAAAACGGTGACCCCACAACCCGGAGGCTGCGGGGTCACCTTTGGTGAGTGTTAGTTGGTTGCGCGTCGGCGGCGAACCACAACGGCGGCCGCGCCCGAGATCAACGCAACAAGCATCGCGCCCAAAGCAACGGAATCCGATGCTCCCGTCGGTGCTAGGTCCTCATCCTCGTCCGTCGTCCCGTCACTGTATCCAATGACAACTGACCCCTGGTCCACAGCCTCTTGTGTGGAGAGGTCGAAGCAGAAAGGGACAGCCAGAATAAAATTGGCGGGGTTATGCGGCTCGAGCGCGGGCATTACCAAGTCAAATGGAGGTGACGTAGTCGACCCGCTATCGTAAGAAAAGATTTCTGTCCCTTCGACGCGACCTAAAAAGTCGTCACCTGCGTCGACAACGGTGTCCTCACTCGAAACGAAGTACATGCCGAAAAAGACGCTCACTGTATCAAAGGTTTCCTCTCCTTCAAGCCTCTCGCAGAGAAAATTGCCGGGCTCCGCAGTAATGGTGATGTTGTCAAATGCAGTGCCCGGAACGATGCCCGTCGTGGGGGTAAAACTCGCAGAAGCGAATGCCGAAGAGGTGAGAAAAACAACTGATCCAGCCGCAATAGCCAGCGATGATGCGACCAGCACAAGCGAGCGCCTAATCATTTTTCTCCTTCTGAAGGGGTTAAAGAGTATCAAAAATTTATCACACCATGGCTGGGTTGTCAATCGTTGTTTGACTATATGAGCGGACCGAAGACCTGCTCGTTCATTTCGATGCCCACGGCAGGAGTCGAACCTGCGACCAAGAGACTAGAGGGCTTCTGCTCTATCCGCTGAGCTCCGAGGGCGGCGGGCCAGAGTTTCAGCCCATTCGGAATTTATCAGGCGGGATTTCGGCTATCTCCAATAGTGTCGCATGACCTGTGTTCGCTGCGAGTCGAGCCGTTTCTATAGGATTGCGGGATGAGTACATCTCCGTCGAAGCACACCCGTCGGGACATCCAATTCCTTCGCGCACTCGCGGTCGCGTCCGTCGTGATTTACCACTTCTTCCCCGGCCGACTCGTCAGTGGTTTCCTCGGCGTCGACGTATTCTTCGTCATTTCCGGTTTCCTGATCACGTCGCTCATTCTGCGCGAGGTGGCAACAACATCGACGTTGAGTCTCACCCGCTTCTGGGTGCGCCGGATTCGGCGAATCTTTCCGGCTGCAATTGTCGTCATTGCAGCTACCGCCATCGCGACTCACGGGACACTGCTCGCCGATCAAATCAACATGCTCGGTCGGCACGTCGTTGCTTCGGCATTCAGTTTCGAGAATGTCTTGCTCGGACTGGAGGCAACCGACTATGACCAACGCGGCGGCCTGACCTCACCGCTCCAGCACTACTGGTCCCTGTCGGTTGAAGAGCAGTTCTATCTCGTCTGGCCCATACTCGTGTTGGGCGCGGCCTGGCTCGCGCTCCGTTTCGCCGTTCCCGTGGGTCGAATTTTGGCGGTTACCCTCGGCCTCATCGCGTCGCTGTCACTGGTTTACGCAGTCGTGGTGGCACAGGGTGTTGCCTCGTCCTACTTCGACACATTCGCTCGCGCGTGGGAACTCGCCGTCGGTGCCGCGGTCGCCCTGTGGGCACAAACACCGCGCGAGTCGTGGCGTTGGCAATTCGTCGCTAATCGCATCGGATGGGGGGCCCTCGCCCTCACCTTCGTCATTCCGGGGCTCATTGACTACACCCCGGGAATCGGTATTCTTCCGGCCGCGCTCGCGACGGCGCTCATCCTCGCCACTGGACCATCCCCCGCGGCCCGAAGCCTTCCGTTCTCGAAGCCCTTCCTTGCCGCCGCGGAATGGCTGGGCGACCGCTCCTATTCTGTCTACCTGTGGCACTGGCCCATCGTGATTCTGCTCCCCATCTATCTCGGACGAGAGCTCGGACCGGTTTCCAAAGTGGCCGCGATTGCGCTCACACTGGTGCTGGCCGAGTTGACGTATCGGTTTGTCGAGAACCCCGTTCGTTACGCGAAGTCGCCGGCGTCGTTCAAACCCACCATCGTTGGGGCAGTGGCACTGTTCGTTTCTGCGGCAGTCGTGGCCGTAACGTTTCTCGTGCCGCAACAAACTGGTAAACAAGAGACCAACGTTGACCTGACGGCAACGATGCTCAGCGAGCCCACGACCCCGGGAACAGCGGGCGTGGTCGACGAGTTCCCCTATGTTCTCCCCTTCTGCGATGGTGCGGGCGCCGCGGTGTTCGATTGTGAACGAAACGCAATCCTCGAATTCAATTCGGCCGCCTATCCGGTCGGGCCTCCACGCTCGAGCACATGCACGTTTGAAAAAGAAACCTTCATCGTTGACTGTGTGATGGGTGACACTTCTGCTTCGCGGAAAATCGCCCTGGTCGGTGATTCTCACGCGCGCGCGATGTGGGCGAGCCTCGATCTCATCGGCCAACGCGCGGGATACGCGGTTCACGAGTTCCTCACGCCGCGGTGCTCGTATCGTCTTTTGCACTACGACTGGTGCACCGAACACAACCGCACAATCGAACCGCGACTCAACTCGGGTGAATTCGACCTCGTAATTCTCGCCCAATCGTCGAGTGTTTATAATCCGGCAATCCACACTCCTGTCAACCCCTTTGAAGAATTGTGGGGGGAACTCATCAGCAACGGCATTTCGGTCGCCGTTGTGAAGGACAACCCTAAACGCGGACCCGAGCTCTCCCTCTGCCTCAAACTCAGTCGCGAAGACCCGGGTTCGTGCACACGCCCCTTCGAGAGTCGAATAGACCGCGCGACACAGACCGCCCTCGACCTCGGTTTGCCCGTAATCGACCTCGACAACGCCTACTGCCCCGACAATGTGTGCGAAGCGGTGCGTGGCGGAATGTTCATGTGGCGCGACAACGGCCACATCTCTCCCTTCTACCACGTGACAGCAGCTCCTTTCGTGTGGAGCCAGCTGATGGAGTACGGGCTGATCACGCCAGAACAATAGCGAGAAGGCTCGGCAGAGATTGGGATAAGGAAGGCAGTACTTTTCACGCCGTTGGCGTCACGCGGTGCAGCAGAGTATCGGGCTAGTATTTGTGCAGAAAGGTTTGGTCATGACACAACTCGGAATCGTCAACGAAGGCGGTGGCGAAACTCGAGTTTCGGCCACCCCCGAGACCGTTGGGAAATTATTGGCTCTCGGGTACGACGTTGTCGTCGAGAAGGGTGCGGGTAGCCGCTCGTCCTGTCCCGACGACCAGTACGAAAAAGCCGGCGCCCGACTGGTCACGCGCAAGGTCGCGTGGTCGTCGCAGATTGTGATGAAGGTCAACGCACCGACGCATGACGAAATCGCGCTGTTGGCCGCCAAAACCACTCTGATCAGCCTGTTGGCACCGGCTCTGCGCCCCGAACTGCTCGAGGCGTTGGCCAAGCGGGGCGTCACCGCGATCGCGTTGGACGCGGTCCCGCGAATTTCCCGAGCCCAGTCGATGGACGTTCTCAGTTCTATGGCGAACCTCGCGGGCTATCGCGCGGTGATTGAATCCGCACACGAATTCGGTCGTCTCTTCACGGGTCAGGTCACCGCCGCGGGCAAGGTTCCTCCGGCCAAGGTTCTCGTGGCAGGAGCGGGTGTTGCTGGATTGGCCGCAATTGGAGCCGCCTCCAGCATGGGCGCAATCGTTCGCGCCACCGACCCTCGCCCCGAAGTGGCCGACCAGGTTCGGTCAATCGGTGGTGACTATGTGGCCGTCGAGGTCGAGGAAAAGATGACCTCGTCCGATGGTTACGCGAAAGCGACGAGCGAGGCGTACGACCGCCGCGCAGCCGAGATTTATTCCGAGCAGGCACGCGAGGTCGACATCATCATCACCACCGCGCTGATCCCCGGACGTCCGGCACCGAAGCTGCTCACCGCGGCGGACGTGGCGAGCATGCGACCCGGCAGCGTGATTGTCGATATGGCAGCCGGCATGGGCGGAAACGTGGCCGGTTCCGTGGCGGGTAAGCGGATTGTCACCGACAACGGTGTCGTCATCCTCGGGTACACCGACCTCGCGGGTCGACTCCCCCAGCAGGCGTCACAACTTTTCGGAACCAACATGCTCAACCTGCTCAAACTGTTGACACCCGAAAAAGACGGCCAGTTGACGATTGACTTCGAGGACGTGGTTCAACGGTCCGTGACCGTTGTGCAGGAAGGGGCAGTCACCTGGCCCCCGCCGCCCGTTCAGGTTTCGGCGGCACCCGCTGCGGCCGGTCCGACACCGGCAATCGAGCCGAAACAGGCTCGCCAAATGTCACCAGTGCGCAAGGGACTGCTGATTGGCCTCGGGCTGGCAATTCTGTTTGCGGTGTCGGCCTTCGCGCCGGAACCACTGCCGCAGAACTTCCTCGTCCTCATGCTGTCGGTGGTGGTCGGGTTCTATGTAATCGGCAAAGTGCATCACGCCCTTCACACACCGCTGATGAGCGTCACCAACGCCATCTCGGGAATCGTCGTGGTGGGTGCGGTTCTGCAATTGGGATCGCCCAACCTCGCGGTACAAATCATGGCCGCGGTCGGAGTCCTTCTCGCGTCCATCAATATTTTCGGAGGCTTCGCGGTGACCCGCCGAATGCTCAAGATGTTTAGCAAAGGAAGCAACCGATGAACGTTGAGATGCTCTCGACAGCGGCTTACATTGTGGCCGCGCTCATGTTTATTCTGAGCCTCGCCGGACTGAGCAAGCACGAGACGTCGCGTAACGGACTCACGTTTGGAATCATCGGTATGGCGATTGCCTTCGTTGCCACGATTGCAAACCTCACCGTCAACACCTGGGGCTCGCCCGAGTCCACCCTCGCGCTCTCGCTGCTCGTGGTCGTGATCCTTATCGGAGCCGCAATCGGGCTCTGGCGTGCGCGCGTCGTCGAGATGACGGGAATGCCCGAACTGATCGCGTTGCTGCACAGCTTCGTCGGTCTTGCCGCCGTGTTGGTTGGCTGGAACGGTGCGCTCGATTCGTCGAAGGTTCCCGACAACTTCGTCGACATCCACCACGGTGAGGTGTTCATCGGCGTCTTTATCGGTGCGGTCACGTTCACCGGATCCATCGTCGCCTACCTCAAACTGTCCGCTCGAATTTCGAGCCGACCGCTCATGTTGCCCGGCAAGAACGTCCTCAACGTTGGCGCGCTGGTCGGGTTTGTCGGATTGACCGCGTGGTACATCGTCGTTCCGGACATCTGGTTGTTGGTCGCAGTCACGGTTCTCGCGCTGTTGCTCGGATGGCACTTGGTGGCATCCATCGGTGGCGGTGACATGCCCGTAGTGGTGTCGATGCTCAACAGCTATTCGGGTTGGGCCGCGGCCGCAGCCGGATTCCTGCTCAACAACAATCTGCTCATCGTCACCGGTGCTCTCGTCGGGTCGTCGGGTGCGTACCTGTCGTACATCATGTGCCGCGCCATGAACCGATCATTCATCTCGGTCATCGCGGGTGGCTTCGGTATCGAAAAACCGGCGTCCACTGACGACGACGAGGTCGGCGAGATTCAAGAGATCGACGCCGCGTCGGTCGCCGAGATGTTGAGTTCCGCCAATTCGGTCATCATCACCCCCGGCTACGGAATGGCGGTTGCACAGGCACAGTACCCCGTCGCCGAACTCACCCAACAGCTCATCGCCAAGGGTGTCACCGTGCGATTCGGTATCCACCCGGTCGCCGGGCGCTTGCCGGGGCACATGAACGTTCTCTTGGCCGAGGCGAAGGTTCCCTACGACATCGTCCTCGAAATGGACGAGGTGAACGACGACTTCAGCAGCACCGACGTGGTTCTCGTCGTGGGCGCCAACGATACGGTCAACCCCGCCGCGGCCGAGGACCCGAACAGCCCCATCGCGGGCATGCCGGTCCTGCATGTTTGGGAATCCAGCAAGGTCATCGTGTTCAAGCGGTCGATGAGTTCCGGATACGCCGGAGTCCAGAACCCGCTGTTCTTCCGCGACAACGCGTTCATGCTGTTCGGTGACGCGAAGGAACGGGTCGAGGACATCATCAAGGGGCTCTAGGGTCGCTCGCAAGTTTTCGGTACTGTCCGTATGCTCGAAGAAGAAGGCGCGCGATTCGCGCCGTTATCGCCGAGGAGGCAACCGTGTACACAGCCACGTGGAACGGTGCGATCATCGCACAGTCCGACAAGACCATCGAAATCGAAGGCAACCAGTACTTCCCGTTCGACAGCGTCAACGCTTCGCTGCTAGTCGACTCGAACGCCACCTCGACGTGCCCGTGGAAGGGCACCGCGAATTATTATTCGCTCGTGGTCGACGGCGAAGTCAATCCCGACGCGGTGTGGGTCTACCGGGAGCCGAAAGACGCGGCCAAGGAAATCGCCGGACACGTCGCATTCTGGCGTGGCGTCGAGGTCACCGCGGCGTGACCCTGCGCCGGCTTCGACCATGATCGAGTTCCGCCACGCAACCAAGAACTACGGGAACGTGGTCGCTCTTCACGACTTTTCGGCCACGATTCCGTCCCGCACGATTACGGTGCTGATGGGCCTGTCGGGCTCGGGCAAGACCACCGCGATTCGCATGGTTAACAAGATGGTCCTGCCGACCAGTGGGCAGGTGTTGATTGACGGGGAGGACGTCGCAACCCGTGACGCGGTGCAGTTGCGCCGGTCGATCGGGTATGTGATGCAGGACGTCGGGCTTTTGCCGCACAAGACCGTTCTGCAGAACGTCGCCCTCATTGCGGTGATTGCGGGTCAAACACGTGACGAGGCCGAGCGCAACGCGCGCGCGATGCTGTCGTTGGTGGGCATCGACCCGGCCTCGTTCGAACGATTCCCATCCCAGTTATCGGGTGGACAACAACAACGCGTCGGTGTGGCGCGGGCGTTGGCCACGAAACCGAACATCCTGCTGATGGACGAGCCGTTCGGCGCCGTGGACCCGATCGTTCGCGAGGAACTGCAGGTCGAACTGTGTCGAATTCAACGGGAGTTGGGCCTCACCATCCTTTTTGTCACCCACGACCGGCACGAGGCACTCACCATCGCGGACCAGCTCATTGTCATGTCCAACGCCGGCGCCATCGAACAATCGGGAAGCCCTCAGGAATTGACGGCCAAACCCGCAAACGACTTCGTGCGAAAGATTCTCGGTCTCTAGTGGACTGGCTCGTTGCCAACTGGGCGTTTGTCGCTCAACTGACCCTCACTCATCTGGGCATCGTCATCATCCCGCTGATTGTCGGTTCGGTCATCGCCATCGCCGGTGCGCGGGTGGTTCCCACGAGATGGGTCCCGTCCACCACGGCCGCTCTCGGTGCGGTCTACGCGATTCCGTCACTGGCGCTGTTTGTTACGCTCCCCGCGCTCATCGGCACCGACTTCATTGGACCGACAAACGTCGTGATCGCGCTGAGCATCTACGTCGTCGCGTCCATGTTCTTTTCTGCGCGTGACGCCTTCAACCAGGTTCCGACGTCGACCACGACAACCGCAACCGCTCTCGGTATGAGTCGCCTGCAGTTGTTCCTCCATGTCGAACTGCCGATGGCGGTTCCCGGGCTCATCACCGGTCTGCGAGTGGTGGCCGCCAGCACCGTGTCGATGGCGTCGATCGGCGCGGTGGTGGGAGTCCGCAACCTCGGCTATCTGTTCGTCGACGGTTTTCAGCGCAGAATCCCCGAGGAAATCATCACCGGGATTGGCGCTGTGTTCGTCATTGCGCTGGTCTTTGACGTCGGGCTTTGGCTAGTCGGTCGGGTTCTGACTCCGTGGCGGATTAGGGGTGACGCCCGTGTTTGATTTTGCGGAACTCGCTGCGTGGTTCGCCGACAGCACAAACTGGGACGGTCGCTACGGGTTGTGGTTCCTGTTGGCAGAACACCTCGTTTTGTCTCTCGGAGCGATTCTGCTCGCCGCGGTTGTGGCGTTGCCCTTAGGCACACTGATTGGACACACAGGAAAAGGCGAATTCGCCGTCATCGGGCTGGGTTCCGTGTCCCGCGCGGTCCCCACGATGGGGCTCCTTTTTGCGCTGGTTCTGTTGTTCGGAGTGGAACAGCGCGACCTCTCGTTGATTCTCGCACTCACCGCAATCGCAATCCCGCCGCTGCTCGCGGGAACCTTTTCCGGAATCTCGACGATTCCATGGTCCATTCGTGATTCCGCGACCGCTCAAGGGATGACGGGCCTGCAACGGATTCGCCACGTTGAATTGCCGCTGGCGACACCGTCCATCGTCGGAGGGTTTCGAATCGCTTTTATCCACGTCGTATCGACGGTGGTGCTCGCGCCACTCGTGGGGCTCGGCGGGCTCGGGTTTGGAATCGTTCAGGGACTCGCCGTCCGAAACTACGCCCAGGTGCTGGCCAGTTCACTTGTCATCATCGCCACGACGGTGATCGGGGACCAGTTGCTCGGATGGGTTCAACGGCGCACGGGGTCTAGGCTGGTGGAACACCAAACTACGGAGAAATCATGAAATATGCACGACTCGCAGCACTTGCACTGAGCGTTACCGCTGTCCTCGGAGTGACCGGATGTAGCCCAGCCGCCGAACCCGCCGGCGAACCTATCGTCATCGGTTCGCAGCAGTACTATTCGAACGAAATCATCGCCGAAGCCTACGCACTCGTGCTCGAAGACGCCGGTTTTACCGTCGAACGACAGTTCTCGCTCGGACAACGTGATGTGTACGTGCCGGCTCTCGTCGACGGCGAAATCGACTTGTTCCCCGAATACACCGGGAACTTGCTGCAGTTCTTCGTTCCGGAGGCAACCGAGACCGCTGCCGACGACGTCTACGCGGCACTCGCATCGTCGCTGCCCGCAGGCCTCACGGCTCTCGCCATGTCCCCCGCGAGCGACCAGGACTCGTACAACGTCACGCAGGACTTCGCGTCGGCGAACGGCGTTGCGTCGATCGGTGACCTTGCCGGTCTTGGCGGCCTCACGCTCGGCGGAGCACCGGAACTCGCGGAACGTCCCTACGGGCCGACCGGTTTGCTCGCGACCTACGGTGTCACCGTCGAATTCAGCGCGACTGGCGAAACCACCGTGGATTCCCTCGTGGCCGGCATCGTTGATATGGCCAACGTGTACAGCGCGGACCCACGAATCCAACAGCTCGGCCTCGTCACACTTGCCGACCCACTCGGACTCTTCCTCGCATCCAATGTCGTCCCCATCGCGTCGGACGCGGTGAACGCCGATGCGCGGGCACTGATCGACGCGGTTTCTGCGGCCATGAGCGCCGAGGACCTGGTGGCCCTCAACGTTCGAAGTGTTGACGAAAAGCTGTCTGCCGCCGTCATCGCTCGTGACTGGCTCGTTGCCGAAGGGCTGCTCGAGTAAGGCCCCTCTGACCCTCAGTCGAACCCGGAACATTGGGTGCGGCCGAGGCTAGGTTGTGGGCTTCGCCTTAGGGGTCTTGTCCGACTTGGTGGTTGCCAGAGCGAACAGGGCAAGCCCCGCGACAAGAGCGCCGGCGCCAACACCGTACGCGACGACTTCATCAGCACGGTTCGAATCCACAAAAACACCGACAAAAACAACCGCGATAATGGCGACGACAACGCCGATCAACTTCGACTTGAGGTCATCCAGGTCGCGAACCTGCAACCATGCGGGGACATCAATGTCGGTGTCAATGAACAGTTCGTAGAGTCCGTAGCCGATGACCAACAGAACCGTCCCTAGCAGGATGGCATCGACGGCGGTGAGCACCTCGACGATTGTGTCCTTGAGGTACTTCTCGGACATGACCGCGTCGATCACCACCATGACCATCTCGATCGATCCCTGGGCCATAAGAAGAAGTGCGCCGACGATGGACGCAATTGCGGGTACGACGACGGCGTAGCGCGTGAGCCCCAGTATTTTTCGCATGCCCAGAGTCTAAGCGCGGCCCTCGCGTTTTAAATAGCGGTGGGGGGTTTAACAGGTTTAGGCTTGGACTGTCGAACTCGCCTGAACTGACGAGTGGTCGCACCTAACTCACCAGGAGAATCATGCGCGCGATTTTCAACCGCCTTCCCCGCGTAGCCGCTCAGGTTATCGCTGTCGTGATGGTTCTTGCCGGAATTCAGATGCCCACCGCCGGATTTGCGGCCACGGTCACCGCGGGAACACCCACCATTTCGGGATCCACTGCGGTGGGCAGCACGCTGACGGTGACTGAAGGAACCTGGGACCCCGCAGATGTCACGTTCACCTACGAGTGGCGGCGCGACGGAGTCGCCATCGACGGTGCGCCGTCAAACAACACCTACGTGACGGTGTCTGCGGACATCGGGAAGCCGATCACCGCTTTGATAACTGGCACGTCAGAATCAGACACGGCGAGCGCTGAGACGACAAATTCAATCACGCCAATCGGCGACTTTTCGATTAGCCCGGCCATTACCGTCACGGGAACCGCCTCGGTCGGCGAGACCCTCTCGGTTGATTTGTCCGGAGTCTCGCCAACGCCCACGAGCACTTCGTATGTCTGGAACCGGGACGGCGAGGCGATTGACGGTGCCGTGTCTCCGACCTATACCCTGACCGAGGATGACGCAGGTTTCGGAATCAGTGCGACCGTGACGGTGTCGAAGACCCACTACAACGACTCGACGGTGACGGCGGCGGAACGGTCCGCCACCGGCACGTTCGCCACCACAACCGACCCGACCATCACCGGAACCACCACCTTCGGATCAGCCCTGACCGCGAACATCACCGGCTGGAGCCCGTCCACCGGCGTTTCCTACACCTACCAGTGGAAACGAACCGTCGAGTCCGTCACGACGGATATTGATGGCGCCACCGCCTCAACGTATGAGCTGACGGTGGTCGACATTGACGCGACCATCAGCGTCGCCGTCGAAGGCACCAAGACCGGCTATACCCCGGTCACCACGACCAGTGCCGACACCGCTGCCATCGCGACTGCAGCGTTCAGCGAAACGGGGACACCGATCATCACGGGCGACGAGGAAATCGGCGACACACTGACCGCCGCGACCGGCACGTGGACACCCACCCCTGATTCGTTCTCCTACCAGTGGAAACGAGACGGCGAAGACATCACGGACGCTACCAACTCGACCTATGTTCTCACCGTTGACGACATGGGTACCGGCATCACGGTTGATGTCACCGGCACACGTTCGGGATACACGCCCGACACAACGTCGTCTGCCGTTACATCCATTTCGCTCATGTCCTACTTCACTTCTGCGACACCCGTGATTTCCGGGACCGCCCGCGTGGGCAGCGAATTGACCGCGACGACGGAGGCCTGGAACCCTGTTCCCGACACCTTCGATTATCAGTGGTTGTGTGACGCCGTGGACATCGACGGTGCGACGTCGACCAGCCTGACACTGTCCACGAGCGAGGTCGGATGCGTCATTACGGTGAGCGTCACGCCAACGCTCGCGGGCTACAGCACGACTGCCCGAACGAGTCTTGGAACTGTCCCCGTCGTGACGAGCGACTTCGACGACGTTGGTGCGCCGTCAATAAGCGGTTCGCTCGCAATCGATGATGTTCTGACCGCCGATCCGGGAAGTTGGACGCCAACTCCGGACTCGTTCGCGTACCAGTGGAACCGTGACGATGTTGCAATCGGCGACGCAACGGAAGAGACCTATACCCTCACGGCCGAAGACATGGGCACGGACATCAGCGTTGAGGTCACCGCGACCCTTGAGGGTTACATCACGACGACCGAGACGTCGGACCCAACAGCGATTCCGTTCATGGATTTCGACACATCTGAGTTGCCCACGATTGATGGCACGCCCGACCTTGACGCCACATTGACAGCGCTCGGAGACGTGTTTTCACCGACTCCCGAGTCACTGACCTACCAGTGGTATCGCGACGGCGTGGCGATTGCCGGTGAAACAGAAGAGACGTACACGGTTGTTTTGGCCGACTCCGCGACCGAGATTACCGTCGACGTCACGGCATCGTTGCTGGGATTCAATGACCTCACGTTGACGTCTGACCCGGTCACCGCCAGCGAAATTTTGCGTTACACCGTCAGCCCGCGGCCGAGCATCACGGGAATTCCCCAGGTCGGTCGAACATTGACAGCAGCATCCGTTGAATGGACGCCCGCACCCGATTCGTTCGACTACCAGTGGCTCCGAAATGGTGTTGCGATCGACGGGGCGACAGAAGAGACGTACGACCTGGTCGGTGCCGACGCGGGGACAGCAGTGTCCGTCCGAGTCACCCCGGTTCTTGCGAACTACGTGACCATCGTTCGCGTGAGCCAGCCGACGTCAACGGTGGCGTCGGGTTTGTTCACCGACAGGCCCATTCCGACCATCAGCGGAGAAGCCTCCGTCGGCGAACTTCTCACGGCCGACCCGGATGGTTGGACGCCCACTCCCACGAGTTTCAACTATGTGTGGCTTCGAAACGGCATCGCGATAACCGGTGCAACCTCGTCGACCTATCGATTGGTGGCCGCGGATCGTGGGTTCGCCATCTCCGTTCGAGTCACCCCCGTCCTGACGGGATACTCGTCGTCGGCAAAGACCAGCGACCCCACCGGCGTGGTCGCAACAGGAACGTTCTCGTCGACGACCGTCCCCACGATTTCCGGAACGGTCGCCGTCGGTCAAGTATTGACCGCGGCGACGGCCGCGTGGACACCCGCCGCCACCATCTCGTACCAATGGAAACGCGGTGGAATCGCGATATCGGGCGCAACGTCTGCGCAGTACACGGTAGCCCCTGCCGACGCCGGAAATCGTCTCACTGTTTCCGCGACGGGAACCGCCAACCAAATCACGTCAGAATCGACGACGAGTTCCGAAACAATTGTGGTCCCTGCCCTCACGTTCACCGGTGGTTCCAATGCGGTGATTGCTGGTGATGCTTCGGTCGGTTCGACTCTGTCCGTCACCTTCGGCACGCTCTCCCCGACTCCCGATTCGGTGGCCTACCAGTGGATGCGTGACGGTATCGATATCGATGGGGCGACCGCGGCTACGTACGTTCCGACCGTCGAGGACCTGTGGTTGGACATCACCGTCACCGTCACCGCCGAACGGGTTGGGTACACCTCGTGGACGCGAACTTCTGCCGTTCCTGCGACGGTGAGCGCGGGTGTCATCGGTTCGATCACCGTGCCTCGAATCACGGGCACCGCACGTGTCGGAAGCACTCTGAGGGGAACGACGGGGACGTGGACGAACACACCCGACACGTTTGACTATCAGTGGTATCGCGACGGCGAACCGGTTGAGGACGCAACCGAGATTACCTATGTCCTCTCGGAAGAGGATTTGGAATCCACGTTTGTGTTCGGAGTCACCGCCTACAAAGAGGGATTTGTCGATGAATCCGTGTACTCGCTCGCGACCGAAGAAGTTCGGCTCGCGAAGTTCAACGCCCAACCCGTTCCCACGATCACGGGAACGGCCAAGGTCGCTTCCACGCTGACTGCGGTGCCGGGATCGTGGTCCCCCACCCCGACCGAGTTCACCTACGAGTGGACTCGTGCCGGTGTTCCGATCACCGGTGCGACGTCGGAAACGTACCTCCTCACGAGTGATGACGCTGGGGCGCTCATTCGCGTCATCGTCACGGGGATCCGCGAAAACTACGAAGGAGATCCGAAAACAAGCCTGCCAACGGTGGCGGTCGCGTCGGGAACCTTCACTTCACTGCCGGTTCCGACCATCGCGGGCGTGGCGAAGGTTGACGAACTGTTGACGGCAACCGTCCCCGCCTGGACTCCCACGGTCGATTCCAGCACCTATCAGTGGAAGCGGAACGGTGTCGCGATAGCAGGGGCCACGTCAACGACCTATCAGGTTGCGCCCGCGGACTTGGGCGCTCGGCTCACCATCAGTGCGACGGGCGTCAAGGCAGGATTCGTGAGCGCCGCCAGCACGAGCGCAACAACCGCAGCCGTTGTTGCCGCGGTGTTCGGAACACAACCCGTTCCGACTGTCACGGGAATTGCCACGGTTGGCGAATTGCTGACCGCCCATGCGGGAACGTGGCTGCCGACACCGACTGCACTCGCGTATCAGTGGCGCCGCAACTCTGGAGCAATTGTCGGGGCGACATCAGCGACCTATGTGCTGCAACCCGCCGATGCCGGAAAAGAAATTTCAGTGGTTGTGACGGCGACTCGAACCGCGTACACCACCGCCTCGCGAACGAGCGCGCCGACCGACGAGATTGCCGCGTTGATTTTCGATGACGCGGTCAAACCGACGTTGGACGGGCTCGAAGAAGTGGGAAACACACTGCGGGTTTCACCGGGTGACTGGATTCCGACCCCGACAAGTTTCGAGTACCAGTGGTTGCGCGACGGCGAAGCGATTGACGGCGCAACCGCCGCGACCTACACTCTCGTCGGCGACGATGCCGAAACAGCAATCTCGGCCGAGGTGACCGGCATCAAGCTCGGCTACGAGTCGACGACGATGACCACGGACGAAACCGAAGCGATTGAGCTCGGAACCCTCACGGCGACCCCTGCCCCCTCAATCACCGGAACCGCACGCGTTGGCAGCCCTTTGACGGTATCGGCGGGAACATGGCTTCCGCGCCCGGTGGATCTCGCGTATCAGTGGATGAGCGATGGCGAGGACATCGATGAGGCGACGGAAACGCGGTACACACCGACCGCCGAGGATCTCGGTGCGGTCATTTCTGTTCGCGTTGAAGCGTCAAAACTGGGTTATGTCACTGAAGAGATGACGAGTGACGATACGGCCGAGGTTGTCGAAGGTATTTTGAAGGCGACCCCTGTTCCCACGATTTCGGGAACGGTGCGGGTTGGAAACACTCTCACCGCACAAACCGGAACGTGGCGACCGACGGACGTCGAACTTGACTACCAGTGGAAGCGCGGGACCACCAACATCGCTGGTGCAACAGCCGAAACCTACACGCTGGTAGCAGCCGACGCCGGGGCGAAGATTTCGGTTACCGTGACGGGATCGCTCGAGGCATACACGACCGTCATCAAGACCAGTAGCCTCACGGCCCTCGTTGCCCTTGGCACATTTACCGCGGCGCCCACGCCGACCGTGGGCGGCGAGTACAAGGTCGGAAAGACCCTGACAGCCACCGCGGGAACGTGGACTCCTTCAGGAACACTGGCCTATAAGTGGCTCCGAGGATCGAAGGCCATTGTTGGCGCGACCGCATCGACCTACGTGCTGACGACTTCGGATTTCGGCAAGAAGGTGTCCGCCGCGGTTGTGGTGACGCGCGAGGGGTACACCACGACAACGAGAAAGAGCACACCGACACTCGTCGGCCCGGGCGTGTTCGACACCGCCCCAGTCCCGACCATCACGGGCACGGCTGAGGTCGGCTCAACGCTGGAGGCAGTAGCTGGCTCGTGGTCGCCTACAGCGACGTTGACCTACACGTGGAATCGGAACGGCACGTCGATTCGCGGTGCCACCGCGGCGACCTATGCGATTGTCGGTGCGGATGCTGGCGCCACGTTGACCGTGACTGTCTCGGCAAGTAAGACGGCTTACGCAACGACCCAGAGAACGAGTGTGGCCACCCCGGCGGTCACAACCGTGGATTTCACGGCGTCACCGGTTCCGACGATTGCTGGGGATGCCCGCGTCGGATCGGTACTGACCGCCTCATCGGGAACCTGGTTGCCCACGCCGACTAGCCTCGCGTACCAGTGGTACCGCGATGCCGCACCGATTGTTGGGGCAACGCGATCGACGTACACGCTTGTCGCAGCAGACCTCGGTACCGAAATCATTGTCAAGGTGACGGGGACGTTGCTGGGCTACAACACTCTGCAAAAATCGTCTCTCGCGTCGGCGGAAATCGCCAGTGGGGTGTTCTCGCCAGCGCCAACCCCGACCATCGCGGGAACAACGCGTGTCGGGCAGACCTTGACCGCAACGGCGGGCACGTGGGGGCCGGTGGCTCCGACGCTCGCCTACCAGTGGAAGCGCGACACCGTAACGATTGACGGCGCCACTGCCAGAACTTATCAACTGACGGCGCTCGATGTTGGCACGAACATTACGGTCGATGTGAGCGCGACGGCCCCGGGATTCACGTCGTCAACGGTTACCAGCGTTGCTACCGAGGACATCACCCAGGGCGTGTTGAACCCAGCGCCGACACCAACCATCACCGGAACGATGGGCGTCGGCAGCACCGCGACCGCGTCACCCGGTACGTGGGGACCTGGTTCGGTCTCGCTCGCCTACAGGTGGAAGAGAAATGGCACCAACATCACCGACGCCACATCGTCGACGTACACGATTGTCGGTGCTGATCGTGGTGCGAGCATCACCGTTGAGGTGACCGCCACCCTCGCTGGTTACGCAACGTTAGTCAAAACGAGCGCCGCCCGAGTTGCCGTGGCCGGAACATTCACGAATTCAGTGCTCCCGTCGATTACGGGAACCGCAACCGTCGGATCGGTGCTCACCGCCGCGGCAGGTACATGGTCACCAACCCCCGATTCAACCACGTATCAGTGGCTTCGAGGCAGTGCCGCCATCACGGGTGCAACGAGTATCACCTACACGCTGGTTGCTGCCGATGCGGGCAAAAACATCAGCGTTCGCGTCACAGTCGTGAAAACGAACTACACGACGACGTCAAAGACGTCCGCGACCGTTCGAATCTCGTAGGGCTTCTCGAACCGCATCGGGAGAAGTCGGTTCGGGGGTAGCGAACTTCCGCCGTTCGCACACCGCCGCCGCGGTGGCCTGGATACGAAAACACGCCATGACCTGTTCACGAACTCAACATCGCCCCGCGTCCGTTGGGACGCGGGGCGATGTTGAGTGAATTACTGCTGTGTGCGACGACGGCGAACCGCGACGGCCGCGATACCCGCCAGTGTGGCGACAATCAGTGCGCCGAGTCCAACCGTCTCGGACGAACCAGTCGCAGCCAATTCTTCTTCGGCTTCCGCAGACGTCGAGGTCAGACCCCACACATTGTGGTTGTTGACTGAACCACCGGTGCCGGCCGAGAAACCAATCTTGACGGTTGACACCGCCGAGAACGATGCGGGGAGTGGGATATCGATGATGGGTAAGGTTCCACCGTCGTAGTAGACCTCGACGCGGGGGTCGGAGGCGTTTGCCGGGTCGATGACGACGCGAACCTGACGCGCCGCTTCATCGCGAGTTGCGTACGAAGCGGAAAGCGGGTTGAGCGAGTTCGTCGAGAGGTTGTACGGCGCGGCAAGAAGGCAATAACCGACTTGTCCTTGCCCGTCACCGCGAACGGTGATGACGTTAGCGACGGTCGGGCCGTTGAATTCTGTCGAACATCCCGTTCCATTAGAGCCCGCGTTCGCGAAGTTTCCATAGGAGTCGAGCCCGATACCGAGGAGGGCCCCGGAAAGACCATCTATTGCAGCTACGGGGGGGTCGGCGGTGGGATTTCCGGGATCCGGGGAGTAACCCATGGCACCGCCACCCGCACCGGGAGTGGTGCTGCTGTCGGTACCCTTCTTGACGAAGAACACGATTCCGTCTGCGCCGGTACCGCCCCACTGGGCCTGGCTGAAGGTGACGTCGATACCACGGGTGACCGAGATTGCTTGGTCATACAGCGCGAATCCACGCTGGCCCTCGTCGGTGTTGGTGAGAAGCAGAGCGCCGTCGACGACGGCCGGGGTGACAGTTCCCGATGCGACCCACGGGGAGGTCAACGGGCCATTGGTACTGAGGGGTTCGCTGATGTCAAACGCAGCACCGGACGCCGCAACGGTGGCGGCGAAGATTGACGTGGCCGCGAGTGCAGACACAATAATTTTTTTCACAAATTTTCCATTCTCGAGGGGGCACTTACTATCATTGACACACTACAGCATTTAGTTTTGGTACGGATTGATTGTGCGGGTTCGGGCGTTGCGGGAGTGTCTAGGCTAAACACATGACAAAGATTCTCGCATCGCTCCCCATCGGCGAAAAGGTTGGAATAGCGTTCTCCGGGGGACTCGACACGTCGGTCGCCGTGGCGTGGATGCGCGAAAAAGGCGCCGTCCCCTTCGCCTACACGGCAAACCTAGGTCAGTACGACGAGGACGACATCGACTCTCTCCCCGATCGGGCAACCGCCTACGGCGCCGAAGCCGGCCGGCTCGTGGATTGCCGGCAGTCACTCGCCGAAGAAGGGCTCGCCGCCATCGCCTGCGGAGCGTTTCACATCCGGACCGGTGGAAAAACCTACTTCAACACCACTCCCCTGGGCCGCGTTGTCACCGGCACGCTGCTCGTTCGCGCGATGCGCGACGACGGTGTCGAAATCTGGGGCGATGGCAGCACGTATAAAGGGAACGACATCGAGCGTTTCTATCGTTATGGTCTGCTCGCTAACCCGAACCTGCGGATCTACAAGCCGTGGCTCGACGCGGAGTTTGTCGCCGAGCTGCGCGGACGTCACGAGATGTCCGAGTGGTTGACCGCGCGAGGCCTGCCGTATCGCGCCTCGCAGGAAAAGGCGTATTCGACGGACGCGAACATGCTCGGCGCCACCCACGAGGCCAAATCGCTCGAGATGCTCGATACGTCGTATGAAACTGTCGAACCCATCATGGGCGTCCGGTTTTGGGACACGGCGGTTGCCGTCGAAACAGAAGACGTCACGATTACATTCCGGCAGGGACGCCCGGTGGCAATCAACGGAAAGGACTTCTCGAACGATGCAGTGGGTGTGATCATGACCGCCAACGAAATCGGTGGTCGCCACGGGCTCGGAATGTCGGACCAAATCGAAAACCGCATCATCGAAGCGAAGAGTCGCGGGGTGTATGAAGCGCCCGGCATGGCTCTTCTTCATGTTGCCTACGAGCGGCTGCTGTCCGCAATCCACAACGAGGACACGATGGCCGCATACGCAACCGAGGGACGCCGCATGGGGCGCCTGTTGTACGAAGGCATGTGGCTCGACCCGCAAACGCTCATGTTGCGCGAATCGTTGACGAAGTGGGTCGCCTCTGCCGTGAACGGTTCCGTCACTCTGCGGCTTCGTCGAGGCGACGATTACACGATTGTCAACACCGAGGGCGACGGGTTCAGCTATCACCCCGAGAAGCTCTCGATGGAACGAACCGACGACGAAGCGTTCGGCCCGACCGATCGAATCGGTCAACTGACGATGCGGAACCTCGACATTCAGGACACGCGCGCCAAGCTCGACCTGTATCGCCAACAGGGACAACTCGACGGTGGACAATTCGAACTGACCTGATTCGACGGGGAGGCCTTCGGTAGGCTGAACAAATGGCAGAGAACGACTTTCTCAACGACAAACGATTCATCGTGTGGCTCGACCTCGAAATGACGGGTCTGACCATCAACACCACCGCAGCCGGCAAGCGCGATGACGAGATCGTCGAAATCGGGGTCATCGTGACCGACGGCAACCTCGTGCCGCAAGACAAGGGTCTGCAACTCGTCATCAAACCGACGGACGCCGCGTTGGCGAACATGGGGGATTTCGTGCGGTCAATGCACGAGAAAAGCGGGCTCCTGCCGCTAATCAAAGACGGTGTCTCGGTCTCTGAGGCCGAGAAACAGGTCCTCGCCTATATTAAAAAGCACGTGCCGCACAGGCATAGCGCTCAAATGGGTGGCAACAGCATCCACATGGATCGGCGTTTCTTGGCGAAATACATGCCCGCCGTCGAAGATTGGGTGCACTACCGAAACGTGGACACCTCCACCATCAAGGAAGTTCTGTACCGATGGTTCCCCTATGTGGTGAAGTCGGCTCCGGAAAAGCTCGGGAACCACCGCGCGCTGGCCGACGCCATCGAGTCGATTCGCGAAATGGCGTTTTATCGCGAGCTCCTCTTCACCATTGATGCCATTGACCCTGACCGTCTCGCCGCTGCCCGCACAAAAGCCACGGATGCATGGGCCGATTTACTGGCATAATATAAAAGTCGCGTTTCGGCGCACATGGTGGCTATAGCTCAGTTGGCAGAGCGTCTGGTTGTGGTCCTGAAGGTCGCGGGTTCGAGCCCCGTTAGCCACCCACCGTTTGTTCCGTCGTTGTTCGGACGACCACGCTCGCCGTGATGTCGGGACTGTTGTCCTTTATGTGTGCGGCGACCTGGGCCTCCCAGCCCGCGAGGTGACTCGCGAAACGGTCGCCATCACGTAACCGCAATCGCTCGGCCCGAACGGGGTCGGGACAGTCAACCCACACGACCGTGTCGGCCAGCGCGCGCGATTCGGCGGTGCTGATTCCGCAACCCTCAACAATCACCACGTTTGCGGGCTCGACCGAAACGCGTTGTCCTGGCTGGTCGTTGACCCAATCCCACGATACGTAACCGCCCGATTGACCCTGCGACAGTGGCACGAGAACCGATTCGATGATGTCATCGCGACCCGCCGCAAGCCCGACCCAGCCGGGGTACACATCGTCAAGGTGAACCAGCGTTGCACCGGTCGCCACCGCCATGATGGTCGCCAGTCGGGATTTGCCGACTCCGCTCTTGCCGTCGATCAGGATGATGTGGGGTTTAGCGGATGGCACTGTTCCACACCCCGAGGGTGGCAACGGTCGCCATCGCCGAAATCCCAATGACAATCGAGCCGAGCACCAATACCCAGTCCCGAAACTCAAGTCGCCGATAGACGCTCCACGTCCGATTCGATTTCGAGAATCCCCGAATCTCGGCGACATCACTCATACGAATGGCACGCCGAATGGCGACGACCAGGGTTGTGAGGGCGACGGCAAAAAGCGATGCCGACCGCCCGTTCGCGCGGCGAGCCTGCCTTGTCTCGTCGAGATCCGAGGCAATCACCGGGACCAAACGCAGGGCAATGAGCGTCGCCAAGGCAACTCGATCGGGCACGATACGTCGAACCGCGCAGGTCGCCAGGAACTCGTGAGCGGAAATTGCACCGCTCACCAGCATCGCGGGTAACGCGATGACCACGATTCGTAACATCGCGGCCGCGGCGATTTCAATCGACCGATCGCTGATCGTCGCGTAACCCCAGTCGAGATACACCACACCGCCGGGGATTCCGTAGAGCAGCGATGCGACGCCCGCGGTGACGACCGTGACGGCGAGAACCGTGAGTGCGGTGGGGCTCGGTCGTGTAAGAACACCCGATGTGGACGCCGCGAGCAACAGGATGAGCGGGACA
>JAULYU010000071.1:0-2158 GCA_032117735.1 Microbacteriaceae bacterium | reverse complement strand
CTCGGTCGGTGCGCACGAGTTCATCTCGGCGCTTCCCGACGGTTACGACACCGACGTCAACAAGCGCGGGAATCGGCTCTCGGCGGGTCAACGCCAACTCGTGTCGTTCTGTCGAGCGTTCATCGCCAACCCGCGCGTATTGATTCTGGACGAAGCCACCGCCTCACTCGACATCCCCAGCGAGCGATTGATTCAACAGGGACTCACCACCCTGCTCGCCGGCCGCACCGCGATTATCATCGCGCATCGGCTGTCGACCGTGGCCATTGCCGATCGGGTGTTGGTGATGGACGGCGGGCGAATCATCGAGGACGGACCGACGGCGGAACTGCTCAAGGGAACCGGCCGATTCGCGACGCTGCACCGCGCATGGCGCGACTCGTTGGCGTGAGAAAAGTCCTGTCATCCGACCCGATTTCGCCATAGACTGGCGCGGTAAAGCCCCTGCTACTTCAACGAACGGTGAACAAACATGACCACAGTTTTTCGTGCTGACGACCTCAATTCCGACGACTACACCGAGACGCTCCTGGCTCCTCCGATGGCGACGCCGCTGAGCGGTGACATTGTCGTCCGCGACAAGTCGTACCTCGCCGACAAAGACCACGGCGTGTGGTCTGGCACGTGGGAATCGGAACCCGGAACGTCGCGCTGGGAATTCACGGACACCGGTGAAGTCATCACCGTGGTTTCGGGCAGCATGACGGTCGAAGAAGACGGTGGCGCACCGGTCACGTTGACCGCGGGCGACACGGCGTACTTCCCCATCGGCTGGATGGGCGTCTGGACGGTCCACGAAAAACTCCGCAAGGTGTACGTCGTTTATTCGGCTTAGGTTCTCGTTGTGACCCTCGTTCTGACGGTTGACATCGGCGGAACGAAGTGCGCGGTCGCACTGACCGACGCGAACGGGGTTCGTTCCGTCGAGAGGTGGCAAACCGACGGGTCGGTCGAAAACCTCGCCCGTGCGGTCGATTTTTATGATCGATATCGCGACGATGGCGGTGCTCCGGCGGCCGCGGTCGGTGTCTGTTTCGGGGGACCCGTCGATCACGCCTCCTCGGTCGTGACTCGATCGGTGCACGTCCCGGGCTGGCAAGGGTTCGACTTCGCGGATTGGGCACGGCAAACGGTCGGGTTGCCCGTGGCCGTCGACAACGACGGAAACGTGGGGGCATTGGCGGAACTCGTTCACGGCAATCACGACACTGGCGACCTGATGTACGTCACCGTGTCAACCGGAATCGGCGCGGGAGTGGTGAGCGGGGGACGAGTGCTGCGCGGTGCAACCAACGACGCGGGCGAACTCGGTCACATTCGAATCGCGGACGACCCGCGCCAGTGTGCGTGCGGCCGGACGGGCTGCCTCGAACGCATGTGCAGCGGGTTCTGGATTGAACAGGATCACGGCAAACCGGCGGCGGAACTTTTCGCTCGGGATGATTTCCTGGCCGAGTATTCGGCACTCTTCGCTCGGGGTCTCGCCTCGGCGGTGCTGTTGTACAACCCCGCGGTCGTGGTGTTGGGGGGCGGGGTATCCCGCGTGGGCAAACGGCTCACGGACAGCCTGACCGCTAGCCTGTCAACGGAACTCGCGAGTTGGAGCCATCTGACCCCGCGAATCACCACCTCGCGTTTTGACGGCGACGGGGTCCACCTCGGTGCAAGGGAGCTCGCCCGTGACGTACTTTGACGAATACCGCAGCGAACTGAACGCCGCCCTCGCGACGATCGATGTGACGCTCGTTGAGCGGTTCCGAGAACTCCTGGTGGACGCCCGCATCAACGGTCGAACAATTTTCACTTGCGGTAACGGCGGCAGCGCCTCGACCGCGTCGCACTTTGCCACGGACCTGCTCAAGGGGGCAAGTTACGAACGTGACCTGCGATTCAAGGTCGTAGCGCTGACGGACGCGACCTCAACCATTTCCGCGTACAGCAACGATGTCGGGTACGACATCGTGTACGAGGAACAGTTGCGGAACTTTCTGCAACCGAACGACATCGTCGTGGCGATTAGCGGTTCGGGGAATTCGATGAACGTGGTTCGGGCGTTACGGTACGCGGCCTCCGTCGGGGCGCACGACGTCGCCCTGACCGGACGTGATGGCGGTGAACTGGGCAAGGTCGCCACACTTCACATCAATGTTGCCGAACA
>JAULYU010000070.1:0-5254 GCA_032117735.1 Microbacteriaceae bacterium | reverse complement strand
GTGCCGGCGGGGTTCGAATCGGCGTCCACGTCTCGTCGGTCCCAGCAACCGTGAGGTTGTCGGGTATGGGTCGAGCCGCCCGTTGGGTGGGCCGCACATCGCTCGTATTGACGGCAATCAGGCCAATGACGGCGAGCAGCCCGAACCCGGCAGCAAGAACGAGGTATGACCACATCGCGAAAGAGGCCGCGACCCCCGCTCCGCCGATGGAGGCGAGAATTCCCAGGCTGAGAGCGAGTTTCATCGCTCGATACCGCGCGGCGAGGCGCGGAGAGGCGTCCAACACCGCGCGGCGCGACGAACGCTGGTGATGCCGGTCGTTGGTTCGCGCGAGCCGTTCCAGTTCACGGCGATGCGACGCAATATCCCGGGCCGACATCTGGCTCAGTGGTGTTGTGGGGACAATTCCCAGTTCCTGGGTGGTGGCGGCGATGCGACGGGCATCGCGCTCAATGGTCCGCGTTTCCGCTCGGTCCCGCAGATTCGGCGCGAGGTACAGCAACCACAGCAACCCACCGACAATAATCGTCAAGGTCGGCCCGAGTCCACTGTTCACGTTCTCTACGGTAAATCGCAAACCGCGGAACATTCCCCAAGCACGCGGGTGGTGTGTCGTTCAGCGAATCGGTGTGCGGGCGGCGACCTGGTCGATCTCCGGGATATCCGCCAGACTTTCGTTCGCGGTCCCCCGAGTCAATCGCGCGAGTATCCCGCCGGGAGCCTCGTCGATTGTCACGGCGAAACAGAAGTGGTCGCGCCAATCGCCGGCGATGTGAATGTAGCGGCGGCGGAGCCCCTCGTACCGCATCCCTAACTTGCGAACGATTCGAAGGGACGACACGTTTTCGGGACGAATACAGATTTCCACGCGGTGAATTCCGAGTCCCGTGAAACACCAATCGGCGACCAACGCGACGGCCGTGGGAGTGATTCCTCGTCCCGCGAGGTCTTCGGAAATCCAGTACCCGATCGAACCGGACGCGAGCGAACCGAACGATAGTCCGCTCACCGTGATTTGACCGACCACCTGGCCCTGGTGTTCGATCACAAACGGCGCCGCTTGGTCAAGCCTCGCCATCCGCAGAAGCGAACGGACAATTGTCCCCGGCATCGGTAATGCCGAATCCCCGGGAATTGTTGCTTCCCACTTTTCCAGCCACGCCCGATTGCGTTTCAGTTGAGCGCCGAGTTGCCGGGCGTCGCGCGGCCGTATCGACCGGACGTACACGTCCCCGTGGTTCAGCGTTGGAACAACAATCACGGACGGCGATGCGATTCGACGTCGAGCCAGCTTTCGAGCGCCGGACCGAGGTCGGGCCGCTGCAGAGCGAGGCGAACAATCGCTTTGATGTAGTCGAGTTTGTCGCCGGTGTCATAGCGTCGTCCTCGGAAGACGATTCCGAGAACCCCGCCCGCGATGTTGTTCGTCGCCATCTGCCGAAGCGCATCGGTGAGTTGAATCTCGTTGCCTTTACCGGGTTCGGTGTCTTCGAGGATGTCGAAAATCTCTGGTCGCAACACATACCGACCAATCACCGCGAGGTTCGACGGAGCATCTTTTGGGTCGGGCTTTTCGACAAGGTCAACAATGCGAACCACGTCCCCCTCGCCGATGTTTTCGACCGTGGCGATTCCGTAGTGATCCGTCATGTCTTTCGGAACCTCCATGAGCGCGACGACAGAGGCGTGGTGCAGGTCGTGCGCGGCAATCATGGGCCCGAGAACATTGTCGCGTTCATCGATGAGGTCGTCACCGAGGAGGACCGCGAAAGATTCCTGTCCGACGTGCATCTGCGAACGCAAAACCGCATGCCCGAGCCCGCGGGGCGTTCCTTGTCGGACGTAGTGCATGTCGGCGAGGTCGGTTGACTGTTCGACGGACGCCAGCCTGGACGAGTCGCCCTTTTTCCGCAGCGCGCTCTCGAGTTCCGGGGCGTTGTCGAAGTGGTTTTCGAGCGCATTCTTGTTTCGTCCGGTGATCATGAGAACGTCGTGGAGGCCGTTGCGCACCGCTTCTTCGACGACGTATTGAATCGCGGGCTTGTCCACGACCGGAAGCATCTCTTTGGGCATGGCCTTGGTCGCGGGCAGGAAGCGGGTACCCAAGCCCGCGGCGGGGATCACCGCTTTGGTAATACGTGTAGACATGCCTCAAGGGTATCGTTATGGCGCTCTTTAGGATGGGCTCATGGCAATCGGTGAGGACAAGGCGGAACTGCGCGCGTTCGTGCGGTTGACGAGGGCGGCGAGGACCCCGAGCGACCGAGCCGCGGCGGAGCCCGGCTACACCGACGTTCTCGCCCTTCTCGCCGACCAATTCTCGTGGTCCCGCATCGCCGCGTTTATCCCCACCACGACCGAGCCGCCCATCGCCCACGGTATCGATGAACTCGTTCGTCAGGGCGTCAACGTGGTCGTCCCGGTTTCGTCGGCGGACGGGTCGCTCGAATGGGTCACTCTTGAACCGGGCGCAATCAATGGCACTATTCGCGATGCGATGAACATGCCCATTCCCGCGAGCGGCGAGCGCGTTACCGCCGAACGACTGGATGCGGTTCTCGTTCCCGCCGCCGCGGTCGATCGCGAGGGCAACCGCCTGGGCTGGGGAAAAGGCTATTACGACCGATTTCTCGAAACCGTGGACGGATCCCCGCTCGTGGTCGCGGTCGTTTTCGATTCGGACGTCGTCACGACAGTGCCGGTCGAACCTCACGACATCCCGGTCGCCGCAATCGTGACCGAGTACGAAGTCGCGTTCGTTCAATAGTGCGGCGGTTTGTCCGCTTTCAACCGCTCGTCGTTTTCCTTCTCGGAGTGCCGTTCGGGCTCCGGGGCCGGCGTCGGGTCCGTTCCCGGCGGCGCGGGGCGGACAACCCGGCGCTTAGGGCGTTTCTTGTCCGTCACGAAGGACTCTCTCGATGTGGTCCGCGACCAGGTCGGGACTGAGGAACAACTGAAGTTCGTGCACGCGCACATATCGCCAGCCACAACGGGTCAACATCGCGGGACGGATTCGAAGCCCTTCCCGCAACGTCATCGGCATGATGTTGTCGTCGATGTCGATTGCGACGCAGGTGTCGCCGATTCGAGCGGCGAGGGGAATCCCCGGAACGTCGGTGAGCAGAGTCGCACCGCGTATGCTCAGGCGCTCACCCAGATCGTTGAGCAGGTGGTGTTGGTCTGCCGGTTCGGGAACGAAAGCGAGAGTGTCATCGATGAATTCGCCCAGCAGTCGAACGCCTCGCGACATTCGCTCTTCGCGCAATTCGGCGGTGGACAACGCCGAGATGACGGTGAGGTGCCGAGTTGCGCGGGTGACCGCAACCGCAACCAGCCGTTCCCCACCGTCGGTGGACAGTGCGCCGAGGTCACTGAGAACGCGGCCGTGCGGGCTGCGCCCGAACCCGAGGGCGAAGATCACGCGCTCGCGCGTGACCGCGGACGCCTGGTGGAGGCTCAACACGACGAACGGGGTGTCGTCGTGACGGGCGAAGAAATCCTGAAGCGTTCGATTCGCGGGTAGGGCGCTCTGAATCGCGTCCTGGACTCGCGCCACGGTGAGCGCCGATGCGCTCACCACCATTAATGATTGTTCGGGGTGCAGCGTCGCGTGTTCGACGACGTTGGCCACAATCGCATCCAGTTCCGACGCGGTCGCTTCGATCCGTCCCGTCTTCTCGTCGAGGGGTCCTTTGCCGTCAATCGTGATGAACGACAATCCCAATTCGCCGAGCGACGTCGACGCCAGCGGCCACGACCGCAGTCCGCCCGAATACAGGTGGTGTGCGATTTGCGCGGCGAGTCCGGTACCGAGAGGGCGATAGGACATCGTCATCGCGTGAGTCGGCAGAATCCGCGCGAGCTCGGACAGAACCGAACGAGCGGCAACACCCGTGTCCAGCGCATCGTCGGGAGTGATGGCGAACGCGGTCGGGTGGTCGGTCACGGGATCGCCGAACGCCACAATCTGTTTCCCGCGGGAAATCGCGGGGGCCGCCTCGGCGACGGAAATCGCACCGGCATCCACCAGAATCACGACGTCGAACTGTTGCACGATCGCCAGCGAACTGACGGCGTAGGGCGACAGACACCACACCGGCGCGAGAATGTCGGTCAGGACCGGTGCGACCGCCGCGAGATTCCGCGCTGTGGTCGGCCCGACCGTCAGAGCGGTCTTGATGGCTGCGGATTCGTCCGGAAGGTCCACCAGGGCGATGCGCCACGCTTCGGCGAGTGAGTGCGCGAGTTTGTGCGCGTTGCCGGTGATGTGCGCCTGGTCGACCAGGCGGAAATCGTGTTCCAGGCGGTCGAGAATCGTGGTGTCGGCCCCGAGTAGCTGTCGGCGGTCGCTGATGATGGCTTCGAGCACACCGCGCCACCAGGCGAGTTGCAACTCCGCGGTGATGATGTCCCGAGTAACGATTCGACCGCTGAACACGGCGAGAAGCCCCTCCAGTCCGCGCGCGCGCATCGCCTCGGTGATGGCACTTCGTTCCTGAACGGTGTCGATGCTCACGGTGTCCTGCGCGAGTGCCGACACCAGAGCCGTGACGACGGCACGGGGTTCCGACGGCAGGTTTCGCCCGAGAACAGTGTTGAGCGTTGCCAGGTCAGCCAGAACTTCGTCGAGTTGGTCACCGAGCCCGATGAACCCCGCGGGAACCGCCGGTCGGTAGGCGGCGTTGACGAGCGAGTTCCACCCCTGCCGCGCGTCCCGCGCAGCGCTCAGCGCCTCGAACATGTCCGGAACGTGAGCGCCGGGACGCTGGAATTCCTTCGCCAGCTTCTTGAGTCGACGGCGTTGGTTTCCGGGCATCGCGCTGTCCCGGGTCTTGGGAGCGAAAGCCGAAACGAAATCGTCAATCGACCGATCGAACAACTCGGGTGTGAACTTGTCCAACGTGACGCTCACCCGTCGCAGCGTGTCGAGGCGGAACTTCAAGTCGTCAAAGGTGACTCCGGTGCCGAGCGGAGTCGGTTCGAGGATTTCGGTGGTCATCGCCTCTAACGTCGAGAGGCTGACCCCGTCGAGTCGCGACGCCGCCGCAAACGCGGCCTCCGCGTGTTGGGCGTCATCAAAATGCGCGGTCGCCCACGGCGAATGAGCCTGGGCCGACTGGAACTGACCCAGGTCGGCGGCGGCGAGGATCATCGATACCACCTCGTCCATCGTCGACGTCAGCGCAATGACGGTCTCGACATTCAACGACACCTCGTTGACCGCGTCCGTCGTGTTCGTCAATCGCGCGAGTTC
>JAULYU010000069.1:0-3257 GCA_032117735.1 Microbacteriaceae bacterium | reverse complement strand
GGTGCACGCACGCATCCTGATTGTCGATGACGACCCCAGCATCGGAGAGGTTCTGGGGATTTTTCTCCGCGCCGAGGGCTACGACACCCGCGTCGCGCTGAACGGGGCCGACGCGCTGACCGTCTTCGACGAGTACCAACCGCACCTGGTATTGCTCGACCTCAATCTGCCCGGAATGGACGGTATCGCCGTGTGTCGGGCGATTCGCGATTACTCCGGCACACCCATCATCATGGTCACGGCCCGAACGGACACTCAGGACATCGTCCACGGGCTGGAAGCGGGCGCAGACGACTACGTCGAAAAACCCTTCAACGAAAAAATCTTGAGCGCGCGGATTCGAGCCTGTATGCGACGTCCGCTGCCAACGTCCTCGAGTGCGCTCGCGGTCGGTGACATCGTCATTGACCTGCGGGGACACACGGTGTCCCGAGATGGTCAGCCGATTGCGCTCACTCCACTGGAATTCGAGTTGTTGCACACTCTCGCCTCCCGTCCGTCCGAGGTTTTCTCCCGTGAGACGCTGCTGGAACAGGTCTGGGGCTACCAATACAAAGCGGACACGCGATTGGTCAACGTCCACGTTCAACGACTTCGTTCCAAAATCGAGCTCGATGTCGACGAACCCAAAATTGTGGTCACAGTTCGAGGCGTCGGCTATCGCGCGGGTGAAACCCAGTCCGCATGAAATTTGTACTGCGAATTATTCGCCGTGTGAAGACTGCGTGGGGGGAATCCCTTCGGCTACGCATGGTCGCTGTGTCCGTGGGTTTCTCCCTCGTGGCGGTCGTTCTCATCGGTGGGTTTTTGTCGTTCACGATCGAACAGAACCTGTTCGAGACGCGGCGCCTCGAAATCATCGCCGAAACCCAAGCCGTCTCGGGAACCGTTCAGGCGCAATTGGACGGTGCAATCGACGCCCAGGGTGCGATTGACGTCGAGGGCGCCAACGGGTCGGTTCAAGCGACAATCCGCGCGACCACGAATTCGCCCGGTCTCGTCGGGTTTGCCATTCTGCGAGCACCGGGGCAAACAACCGACCAGCTGATGACGAGCACGTCCTCCGTCGGTTTCCCCATTGAGGTGGTCAGCGATGCGCTCAAGGACGCGATCCACGCCGACCGCGGCAACGTGCACTACCAATCGGTCGAACTTCCGGCGGGGACTCCGGGGATCGTCACCGGCGCCAACATCGATGTGCCGACGGCGGGGCGTTACGACCTCGTGCTGGTCTACAACCTCGCTGACGTCGACGTCAACCTCACCTTTGTGCAGAGTGCGCTGGCTGCGGGAGGCCTGTTTTTCGTTGCCATCACCGGCCTCATCGTGTGGTTGGTCACCACGCGTTCCATCGAACCGATCATGACGACTGCCGCAACCGCCGAAAGATTTGCCGACGGCAACCTGGAGGAGCGCATCGCGGTGCAGGGGGGTGACGTGTCGGCGAAACTCGCCCTATCGTTCAACCGCATGGCCGAGTCGATATCGGGACAAATCAATCGCCTCGCCACGCTGTCAACGCTGCAGCAGCAATTCGTGTCGGATGTGTCCCACGAACTGCGGACCCCGCTCACGACCATCAAGATGGCGGGGAGCATGTTGTTCGCCCGGCGCAAAACCTTCGACAAGGATTCGGCGCGTGCCGCGGAACTGCTCAACCGCCAGATCGCGACGTTCGAAGATCTACTGGCCGAACTGCTGGAACTGTCCCGTTACGACGCGGGCGCGGCACACCTCGAACTCGAGCCGGTCGCTCCGGCAGCAATCGCCCAGTCCTGCATCGACCAGGTGACGCCCTTGGCCGCGGAACGGGGGTCGACGATCACCCTTCACGCCCCGGGCGGGCATTCCCCGACGTCGTTGGACGCCCGGCGAATCCGTCGAATCGTCCTCAATTTCTTGACGAACGCCATCGACCACGGGGAGGGTAAACCGATCGAAGTCTGGGTTGATTCGACGTCGGCTGCGGTCGCCATCGCGGTTCGCGATTACGGAGTGGGGATGTCTTCGGACGAAATTGCGCGCGTCTTCGACCGATTCTGGCGCGCCGACCCCTCACGACAACGTCAATCGGGTGGAACGGGACTGGGTATGGCGATCGCGCTCGGGTCCGCAACGCTTCACGGAGGCGTAATCGACGTGTGGGCCGAACCCGGCGCCGGCGCCTGTTTTCGCGTGACTCTCCCTCGCGACGGCGCGGTTGACCCGGTGTCCCCGCTCGGATTACCGCCGGTGACGGGAGGCGATGATGCGTAGGCTCACGCTGGCGATCACCGTCATGACGTTGGTGGGGTGCACCGGGCTGCCCGTGAGCGGTCCGGTCCTCGTGGGGGGACCGATCGGAGTCGAGATTCGGGCCGAGGTTGACTATCTGCCGGCGGGGCCGTCGGAGGGCGCGAGCCAGCGTGAAATCCTGGACGGATTTATTGCCGCTGGTGCCTCGCCGCAGAGCAACTATCGAATCGCCCGCAGCTTTTTAGCAGACTCGGTCGCGGCGAACTGGAATCCGGCGCGGGAGACGGTCGTTCGGGGTGGATATGCGGCGGTCGAAACGTTGACCGCTACATCACTCTCGTTCTCCGCCGGGGTATCCGCACGCGTGGACGAGCGGGGTGTGTACCAGCTCGCCCACACCAATTCGGTGACGACGTGGGAGTTCGGCTTCACTCAAGTCGATGGGGAATGGAGACTCAACGAGGTACCCGACCTCACTGTCGTGACGGAGGTTGCGTTTGCGTCGGCGTATGACGAATACACGGTGTATTTCTACAATCACGACCGAACCGCATTCATCCCCGATGTTCGCATTTTCGCCCGACTCGGGGACCCGGTCACCGCGGTAGCGCGAGCCACGATTGCCGGTCCCTCGGAATATCTCCCCAACGCGGCGACCGCGTTCCCGCCCGGCTCGGAACTGGTCGTCGCTCCGGTCGAAGTGGAGAGCGGGCGAGCGGTGGTTGATGTCACCGAGGCTGTCCAACAAGCCTCCACGGCGGATCAGCGGGACATGCTCTCGCAGCTCGGTGTGAGCCTGGGTCAGATGAGCGGGGTTACCGCCTCGGCACTCTCCGTCAATCGCACCCTCTTGGCGGTCCCGGTGATTCCCGGAATCGAGTCAAACCCGCGAGTCGATGATCGCCCGCTCATCGTCTACAACGATGCGGTCGGCTACTCGGACGGTCTCGACCTCGAGCTCCTCGACGGTCCGGGACGGCAAATCGTGAGTCTCGACCCGACGTCCTTCTCGTACGACGCCG
>JAULYU010000068.1:0-2589 GCA_032117735.1 Microbacteriaceae bacterium | reverse complement strand
CTTGCGCGCGAAGAGCAAGTCGAACCGCGTCGAGGGCCGGCGCGAGAGCGGGTGGCGCGTCGGTGACGAGCACAGCCATCACCCCGTCAATTTCGCCGAGCGAAACTCCGGCCACAGCGGAGGCGACACGCGCGCGCAGGTCGGCAATGGTCTCGTCGTCCAACGCTCGGTCAAAGTCGACCATGCGCCGATCGACGCTCCCCGCCGTCGTGATGAGCACCGAAAACGCTTTGGACGGGGACACCGAGACCAGTTCGACGTGGGCCGCCTTGTCGTTACCCAGTGTCGGGAACTGAACCAGCGCGACCTGGTTGGTCAGGTCGGACAGCAGTTTCACACTCCGACCGTAGAAGTCGTCGACATCGAGGGACTCGTCGAGGAATCGGTGAATCGCGAGGATCTGTTGGGACGTGAGAGGCGTGATGGCACTCAGTGAGTCGACGAACCTCCGATACCCGAGGTCGGTCGGTACGCGCCCGGACGACGTGTGCGGCGCGTGAATGAGGTTCGCTTCTTCCAAAAGCGCCATGTCGTTTCGGATGGTCGCAGAGGACACCCCAAAGTCGTGTCGTTCGACGATTGCCTTGGACCCGACCGGCTCGCGCGAATCGACGTAGTCCTCAACGATCACGCGCAGCACCTCGAGCGCTCGCTGCGAAACCATTGACACCTCCACGATTGGCACTCTCAGGGGTAGATTGCTAATAGTTCAATAATATGCCCGGGCACAGTGCCCACCGTCACCCGAGAGGAGTCAACAATGTCGGATTCGACACCGTCCGCGTCGGCCAATCAACTCGCGGGGCTGTCCCACGTGCTGGGAATTCTCACCAGCTTCGTCGCCCCGCTCATCATCTGGCTGACCAACAAGTCCCGTGACTCCCACGTCGATGCGAACGCGAAAGAGGCGCTCAACTTTCAGATCACCATCGCTGTGGCGCACATCGCCAACAGCATCCTCGGTGTCGTCCTGTTTTTCATCTGGCCGTTGTTCGCCTGGGCCATCACCCTCGGGCTGTGGGCCGTCAGCGTCTGGTGGGGGTTGCTCGCGTTCCTGTCGGCGAACGCGGGCTCGAACTATCGTTACCCGTTCGCGCTACGGCTCGTCACCTAGTCCGCCAAAAGAGTTCGGACGACCAAGTCCGCGAGGAGTCGTCCTCGGCGCGTAAGAACCACTCGCCCCGCGATGGCCCGTGCTCCGTCCACTAACCCGTCGGCGATAAGCCCCGCCACCGAGTCGCGGCCCAACGGTCCGAGCGAATCGATCGCGATGCCATCCCGTACCCGAATCCCCAGCAGCACCGATTCATAAACGCGCTGTTCGTCGTCCAAAATCTCGCGTTCGAGCGCCGGCGACTCTCCCGCGCCGATGCGTTCGGCGTAAGCGGCGGGGTGCTTCACGTTCCACCACCGCACTCCGTTCAGATGACTGTGCGCGCCCGGACCGAAGCCCCACCAGTCCGTCCCCTGCCAGTAGGACAGGTTGTGGAGCGACCGCATCGCGGGGTCTCGCGCCCAGTTGCTCACTTCGTACCAGTCGTATCCGGCTGCGGTGAACAGGTCGTCCGCCAGTTCGTACATGTCGGCGTGCCTGTCGTCGTCAATCGGCTCGAGTTCGCCGCGCCGAATTCGACGTTCGAGAGCAGTCCCCTCTTCGATGATGAGCGCGTACGCGGACACGTGGTCGGTGTCGAGCGCGAGCGCCGCTTCGACCGATTCCCGCCAATCGTCCAGCGATTCGCCCGGGGTCCCGTAAATCAAATCCACCGACGTCCCCAGCCCCGCGGCTTTCGCCCACGCCACCGCGGTGACGACGGATTCGGGGTTGTGGGTGCGGTCGAGTGTGGCGAGCACGGCGGGAATCGCCGACTGCATCCCGACCGACACTCGGGTGACGCCGGCTGCGGCGAGTTCGCGCATTCCGTCTTCCGACACCGAGTCGGGGTTCGCTTCGATGGTGATCTGGGCTCCGGGCTCGATGCCGAACGACTGTCGAACCGCATCAAGAATTCGAGCGATGTCCGCGGTCGGCAGGAGCGTCGGGGTTCCTCCCCCGATGAACACCGTCGCGGCGGGGCGAATGGGGTGTCCTCCGTCGACCAATACCCGGCGCGAAAAGGCGATCTCGCTGAGCAAGTCGTCAACGAAAGACTGGCGAGTGACGCCGCGCAATTCCGTCGCGGTGTAGGTGTTGTAATCGCAGTATCCGCACCGCGCGGTGCAAAACGGAATGTGCAGGTAGACGCCGAACGGTGTCTCGGCATCCCCCACGTTCGGCAGGGAACCGTCCCTCGGCGCGACTTCCCCGCGCGGGAGTGAAACCATTAGGTGCCGGTCCAGATGATGGACATCCGCAGCATCATGACGGCCACCGCGACCGCGACCATGCCCATACCGATCGTCGCGAATCGGGTTCGGTCAACCAGCGCCCACAGGACGACGGCGATGATCATCGCCAGCGCAATGATGAGGTACAGCCAGAACTCGAGGCCGTCGCCGACCGGAGGGTTCCCGAGGATGGGCTGCACAATGGACACCGCCATCTGAATGATGAGCAGCAGTGCGATTCCCGCGGTCCACAGAACGGTC